>JBNMOT010000100.1:0-12365 GCA_051275515.1 Oleispira sp.
CATGGGACTCTGAATAATAATCTGAATAACGATCTGAATAACGATCTAATTCAGCGACATTGCCTTGATGAATATTGTCGGCCGCCTCTTTAAAACCGGCCTGTTGTAAGCGCTGCTGGGCAAGCTCAGTTTGACTGACTGAATAATTAATCCCACACAAAAATTCAACCTGATATTCGCGCATCCATAACAATAACTGATCACCACAACCAAAACCCGCATCGAATACCCCGCTATTTTGATCGAGGTCAACGGCTTCCGCTAGACTTCGCGCGAGGTTAGCGCATGCCATAGAATAATCACTACCGCGCTGCCAATACCCTAAGTTCCCCCAATAAAGGTCACCGGTATTTAAAATACGTTCGGATAAATCATAGAATTCAGAAACCGGCTCTTTTTTCATTTTTATCTTCATTTTTTCATACTAGCTTTTCATATTAGCTTTTGCTATTAACCCTGCCTCTGCAGCCAAACTATAGCAAAGATCAATAAAAGAGCCTGTATTTTTTTGGAACAAGGATTCTATCGGCATTAAAGAGTAAGTCTGCTACAGTCTTTGTTATTTAAGGTCATACTCTTCGTGTCACAAAAAGAATTAACACCCCCGATATTGACCGCGCCAATCGCCCCCTTCTTTTTTAAAATGGCCTTGCCTATTATTTTTGGTTTGATGATTAATGGCCTGTTTAATTTTGTCGATGCCATTTTTATTAGCCGCGCAGTGGGTACGAATGCTATTGGGGGCGTTTCAGCCGCCTTTCCTATTCAAATGATTATGATCAGTATCAGCGCGATGCTCGGCAGTGGTATGGCCTCTATTATTTCTCGCTACTTAGGGGCTAACCGAGATAATGAGGCCAGTATAGTGTTTAGTACGTCTCTGGCTTTAGCCGCCATCACGGGCTTAGTTTTATCCATTATAATTGTGACGTTTCGTTTTGAAATTTTTAAAGCATTACAGTTACCTGAGGTATTATTGCATTATGCCGTTGATTATTTAACCCCAATCGCAGCCATTGGTATGATCAGTTTTTGCCACGGTACCCTCAGTGAAGTATTACGCGCTCAGAGCCTGAACGTTCAAGTATTCAAACTAATGGCGTCTATGGCACTATTAAATATTGTATTAGATGCCCTGTTCCTTTTTGTATTTGACTGGGGTGTTCCCGGAGCAGCATGGGCCACTGCCCTTTCAATTACCGCCGCATTTTTCTATGCCGTATACCTATTTAAAACAGGGCATCACAGAATCTCGTTTAAGCTTAATAGTTTTCGTTTTATGCCCACTATTTACAAAGATACAGTCATGCTTGGAATGCCCGTCTTTCTATCCTATATGGGATTCGCCATGATGTTATTAATCGTTAATATTATGTTAGTCGCCGTGGCTGGGGGTCAAGCGGAACTATTAATCAGTGCCCATGGCATTGTAAATCGAACCTTTATGCTTATTTTCTTACCCGTTCTTGGAATGATGATCGCCTTTCAAACCTTCGCCGGTTTTAACTACGGTGCTCAGCGCTACGATCGTGTTATTCAGGTTTTAAAAGTAGCGCTTTTATTGAGCACAACGTATGCGCTGATATGGTCGCTGATTATGGTTTTTGCCTCACATCATTTGTTTCAATTATTTAGCCAAGATCCATTGCTTACACAAGCTGCAGTCGACATTGCGGGCATCGTATTTATCGGCTTTATGACGGTCGGTATTGGTATGATTTGCCCTGCGTTATTTCAAGCATTGGGCTTTGCGGGATCTGCAATTATACTAAATACGCTGCATAACTATATTTTGTTATTACCGATACTCTGGAGCTTATCTGCACTGTATGGGGTGAGTGGTATTTGGTGGTCGTTCCCCGCTATTGATGCGATCAGTACCATTATTATTGCTGTGTATACGGGCTATTTTATTAAAAACCTATCGAGATAAATAAGAATCTATCGAAACAAATATGAATCTAGCTAACAGGTCTAGCGGCTAAAGTTTCGGCACGAATAACGTAAACTGTGTTTTAAAGAGTTCAGTTTTTTATGCTGATTAATCGTTTTTCTTATTAAGCGGCTATTTAAGGGCTGGCTAGAAAAAGCCAATACATGATTATCATAAAATGGCGTGGTGAGGTGCAGTCCGTAAGGTAATAACTTTTGCACGTTGTCATCGTGTAAAGGTGAAGCACTCATGGCGCTATGGCGACCGACAAAATTCATCACCACCATACCTTTTGGCTTTAGTTGGCTGTATAAATGATAAAACCAAGTGGCATTAGGCGCAGCAACCTTAATGGGCTCTCCTTTTTCTTCAAAAAAAAGATCATCAATAATGACATCAAATTTTTCACCGCGGTAGCGTTTAATCCACTCAATAGCATCTGTTTCTATTAATTCAAAAATAGGATTATTAAGTGCAAAAAACTGCTCAGCAATTTCAATATGCGTTGGGTTTAATTCTAAGCCTATGATTCTTTCACACTTAAAAAAATCATTCATCATATGCATAATAGCACCGCCGCCAACACCCAGTATTAACACTCTAAGTGGTTGAGTGTGCGATAAACATAATACCGGCAAAAATAATAAATCCCACACACTGCCCGTCAACTTTTTTGTTGGGTTGTATTGGCTATGCAAAACATTACCCGTGTATAAACGTATTGTCTTGCCAGCACTGCGCACCTGATAATCAGTGCCATTACGTGTTTCTTGCCAAATAATTGCCATAACAAAACATGGGAGTCATCTAAAAATGAAACTCAGTGTAATAATGAATAGGAAAAAAATACAAGAAAAAAAACTCCCGTACTTACGATCCAGGAACAAGCATCGTAAATCCGAGAGTCAAACCCGAGCATACAGCGGGACAACTGCATCACTCGCATCCTTTACCATCAGTCACCTAATAAAGAATGGATACAGCACAGGCAGATCAGCTGTAACATTATTAGTGTAGTACTTCTTTTGACCATTATTTAATCAAAAGTGATTCTTTACTTAAAACAGTCCTGACTTTAATACATTGAGCATGCCTGCAATCAATTTTTTCAACTCGCTATCGGTCATCACGTAGGCGGGCATGATATAAACCAACTTACCAAACGGGCGTAACCAAATGCCTTGGGCAATACACGCTGGCTGAATTTTTTTCATATCGACGGCCTCTTTCATCTCAATGACGCCGATAGCGCCTAAGACTCTGACATCCGCAACGGCTGCTAATGCTTTTGCAGGGCCTAATCCTGCTTTTAACCCTTTTTCTAAACGCTGCACTTGAGCTTGCCAATCATTATCGATTAACAAGGCTAAGCTTTCATTTGCCGCCGCGCAGGCTAAGGGGTTCGCCATAAAGGTTGGCCCGTGCATAAAGCAGCCCGCTTCACCTTCACTGATGGTTTCTGCTATATGATCGGTGGTTAACGTTGCTGCTAGCGTCATATAACCCGCGGTCAGTGCTTTACCAACGCACAGGATATCGGGGCTAATGCCACTGTGCTCGCAGGCAAATAATTTACCACTGCGGCCAAAACCCGTGGCGATTTCATCCGCAATTAACAATACGTCATATTCATCACACAGCTTGCGCGCATAGGTTAAATATTCGGGATGATAAAATCGCATGCCCCCTGCACCTTGCACGATGGGCTCAAGTATTAAGGCCGCTATCTGCTGATGATTTTCTTGTAAACATTCACGTAGAGGCTTTATATCGTCTTCACACCAGGGCTGATCAAACGCTATTTGTGGTTCTTGGATAAAAAACTGCTGTGCCAGTAAATCACTGAATAAATGATGCATCCCTGTTGTGGGATCACACAGTGACATCGCGCCTAACGTATCTCCGTGGTAACCCTTTTTAAGCGCGATCAACTTGGTCTTTTCTGATTTATTTCGAGCTTGTTGATATTGAATCGCCATTTTAATCGCGACTTCTACCGCCACCGAGCCTGAATCCGATAAAAAAACCTTATTCAGTCCTGCTGGTGTTAACTGCACCAGCTTATGCGCAAGGTTGATCGCCGGTTCATGGGTTAGGCCACCGAACATGACATGAGACATTTTCCCCACTTGATCACTAATAGCTTTTACCATTCTAGGATGGCTATAACCATGAACTGTGCACCACCAAGACGACATGCCATCAATGAGTTCAGTGCCATCGGCAAACGTTAAATACACACCTTGTGCTGATTTGACGGGCCATACTGCTTGTTCTTTATTGGCAAACGAAGAGTAAGGATGCCAAAGGTGCTGCTGGTCATACGCGAGGGCGTCTGACGCTGAGGTTTGAAAATTGAAATCAGCCTCAAGTTTATGTGTCTGATTCTCTGCTAGGGTATATTTGAAAGTGCTATTCATCTGTAATTCACCATTAGTAAACCATACGAGCCAAACTAGGTTGACTGATTTCTTACCTGCATTATGATGCCCTCTCATCATTAAGTCGAGTTTGGGGTTAATTCAATAGTATGTCTTGGCAACAACGTATTCAAAAAGCGATTCAACAGCGTAAAGAAGATAATCTTTGGCGCCACCGTATAAGTGTGTCCAGCCCGCAAGGTTCACGTATTGTGGTAGATGGACAAACGCTATTAAACTTTTCCAGCAATGATTATTTAGGCCTGGCTCAACAATCCGAATCGTTAATAACGGCGGCTAAAGTATGGGGAATGGGCAGTGGTGCTTCACACTTAGTGTGTGGCCATAGCAAAGCCCACCAACAATTAGAGCAAGCGTTAGCCGACTCGGTCGGTTATCCACGTGCCTTATTATTTGCGAACGGCTACATGGCCAATTTAGCCGTTTTACAAACCCTGCTAAATCGCCAAGATCACCTGTACCAAGATAAACTGAATCATGCATCGTTAATTGATGGAGGTCTTATCAGCAGCAGTAAAATGCGGCGTTATCGTCATAATGATAGTGATCACTTAGCCCACTTTCTCGAACAAGAAAAAACCTTTCCCGGTCTTTCACTCGTCGCAACTGACTCAGTATTCAGTATGGATGGTGATCAAGCAAACCTCACTAAGCTCGTTGATATATGCCAGCAACATGAGGCGCTATTAATGGTCGATGACGCTCATGGTTTTGGTGTATTGGGTAATGAAAAATATACCGGTAGTATCGCTCATCAAGGATTATCGGCCGATCAAGTCCCAATTTACATGGGAACGTTGGGAAAAGGTTTAGGCGGTTATGGCGCTTTTGTGGCAGGTTCTGAAGACTTAATTGAATATTTAATTCAATTCGCCCGTCCATATATTTATACCACCGCACTACCCGCAGCATTAGCCGGTGCAATGAAAAACAATTTAGACATTGTGATGACGGGCGAACGGCAAAAGATATTAGCGGCAAACATTGCCTACTTCCGCCAGCAAGCCAAACATTTAGCCATCAATATAATGCCGTCCAATACTGCAATTCAGCCGTTATTAGTCGGTGACGATGCTAAAGCGGTCACAATAAGCCAACAACTTAAACAATACGGGATTTTAGTAACTGCCATTCGTCCCCCTACTGTAACAAAAGGCAGTGCTCGATTACGCATAACGTTAACCGCCAGCCATACTGAAAAAGATATCGATCAGTTATTGACTGTTTTGGTCACCCTATTGACGCAGCATCAAAGAGGAATCTAATTATGGCGTTTGAGTTCGCATTTACTTCTGAATGTAATAGTCCGCAAGTCTGGGGATGGTTTCCTGGCTGGGGGTTTAAAGCTGAAGTTTTTACCGAGCTCGCCAGAAAATTACCAGGGCAACATTATTGGTATCGCTGGTCCGACGACGAATACTTCAATAAAGCCGTTGAGGAAGTCTGCAAAACACTGCCCAAAGATGCCATTTTAGTAGGCTGGTCATTAGGAGGCGCTCTAGCCGAAGCCGTTGCGCATTGCCAACCCGCACCGGCGGCGCTGGTAACGTTGGCAACTGCCCCTAAATTTTGTCGGGCGCAGCAATGGCCCTATGGCATGCCACAAGCTCGATTTAATGACTTTGTTTCAAACTTTGACGATAACCCCCAAAAGACACAGCTGCGTTTTTTGGCCCTGTGCGCTCAAGGTACCGTAACACCTAAGGGCATTATTCGATTTTTAGCCCACCAGCAACTTGAACACTCTGCTACGATGGGCAAACAATTGCGCTGGTTAGATCAGTACGATTTTACGGCGATGCCCAAAGCGGATTGCTTATGCCTGCATTTATTTGCTGAACATGATGCACTAGTCGCACCACCTCATAGCCATGGCCAAGGTCATTCAGAATTAATCTCCGGGGCATGTCATGCGTTGTTCATTCAATCCCCAAAGGTGATTCAACAATATTTATTCGCCATTTATTTAAAGCTTAACCCTGAACATACCGGTGATTAATATCTTAAATACTGATTTAAATCTTATGAATTCTCCTATTAATAGCCCCCTAGCCGACTGCCCTGCTGCCATCAGTTCTATCGGCGAGCAAAGGGCAAAAAAACAGGTCGCGAGTCAATTCAACCGTGCGGCTCATTCTTATGATAAAGCCGCACGCATTCAGCATTTTTCTGCATTAGAGCTTGTCAAACAGGTTGAGCAATACCACCGCCATCCGCAAAAAAATATATCAGGCCATTGGTTAGACCTTGGTTGTGGTACCGGCTTCAGCGTTCCAACCTTGCTACAACAAGGGGTTCAATCTATTACCGGGGCAGATCTCGCTCATGGCATGTGCCTTGTGAGCAATAAAAAATTATCACAATTGCCCTTTCATGCGGTGACAGCCGATGCTGAAAATCTACCTTTTGCTAAAGAGAGCTTTGACGGAATCTATTCAAATTTAATGGTGCAGTGGAGTGAGAAAATAGACGACTTGTTTGCTGAAGCACAGCGAGTGCTAAAACCTGGCGGTTTATTTGCTTTCGCAACGCTGGGTCCTCGTACCATGCATGAATTGAAATTTGCCTGGCAGCAAATTGATCCTTTTGTTCATGTTAATCGCTTCCGCTCAAAACAACAGATTATTGGGCAATGCGAAATTTTCTTTGATATTGATAGTATTCACCAGCAAGAAGTCGTACAACAACATGAAAGTTTATCCAGTTTATTAAAAGAATTGAAAGCCATTGGTGCTACCAATGTGAATTCTGGACGCAGACCCGGCTTGGGTGGGCGCGAACGCCTGAAACAGCTAGATAACGCGTATCGTAATGTATTCAATTCTGATCGAACATCACCGTCGGCACCCTTGCCTCTCACCTACGATCTTATTTGGGTTATCGCGCAAAAACGTTAATCATCATTTTTAATTATTGAGTCTGTATTCTATGCATAAAATATTCATTACTGGCACTGATACCGATGCGGGCAAAACATTTATCGCAACCATGTTGTTATACAAAGCTCAATCGCTTGGACTCTCATCCTTTGGTTTAAAGCCCGTTGCCGCAGGATGCCATTGGTCAATAGAAGAGTACTCAGACGGCGAATGGCATAATGATGACGCCTTATTATTACAACAAGCCAGTAGCCTTAAACAACCTTATGCTATTCATAACCCGATTGCTTTTCCACAAGCCATTGCGCCTCACATTGCCGCAGTGATAAACCAAACTCCAATGGTATTAGCCGATATTCTAAAGGCGTGCCAGCCAGGCCTAGATCAACCAGCAGACTTTCACTTGATTGAGGGGGCTGGAGGTTGGTTAGTGCCTATTAATGACCAACATACGTTAGCAGACTTTGCTCAACAGCTGAGCCACGATGTTATTCTCGTGGTTGGTATGAAGTTAGGATGCATTAATCACGCACTACTTACTCAACAATTAATTCTCGCAACTCACCTCAATTTTGTCGGCTGGGTTGCGAACCATATTGATGCTGAAATGAGTGAGCAAGATACAAACTTTTCTTACCTTGAACGACACATCCAAGCCCCCTGCCTGGGTCGTATTCCTTTTAGCCCAAATACTCACCCACGAGATTTGCTAGAACATATCAATTTGCCTGCCCAGTAGTCTGCTTTCTACTGGCTGAGCTATTCTACTTAGCTGTTTTTTAGTTATTAACTCTGATATACGCTCAACTGTCTTAGGTTGGTAGCTGTACGTTGTTCATCACTGCTTGATAGTTGAAGCTTGATAGTGCTACTTTACGTTAACGTAAAGGTAATGATAAATACTATGACTTCAGCCAGCTCAACTTCATCTGCGGATACATCCGTTAAAACACCTCAATCTACAACACCCTTGTGGACGCCTTCTAACGAACGTATTGAAAACAGCAACATGCTCGATTTTATGCGACAAGCGGCTGCGAGCCGCCGCCACAATACAAAAAGTGATGGCGATGCGTTAAAGGGTACAATAACGAATTACGGTGAATTGCATCAATGGTCAATTGAGCAACCTGAAATATTCTGGTCGTTGATGTGGCAGTACTCAGGTATAACCCCCGCGCTGCCAAAAGACTTACCTAAATCAGAAATTTTAAAGACACAAGATCATTTCAGCGAAGCGCAGTGGTTTCCAAGTTTGTCATTAAATTTTGCTGAAAATCTTCTACAACGCCGTGATAAGAAAACGGCGCTTATCTCTTGCGGTGAACCTGAACTGAATAACGGTGAAGACCGAAGCATTGACTATGAGGCACTTTATTCTCAAGTTGCAAAACTTGCAGCATCGCTTAGAAAAATGGGGATTAAAGAAGGCGATCGAATTGCGGCCTTTATGCCCAATACTCAAGAAACTGTCATTGCCATGCTAGCCACCACAAGCCTGGGCGCGATTTGGTCTTCTTGCTCACCGGACTTTGGCTTACAGGGCGTCATTGACCGCTTCGGGCAAATAGAACCTACTGTATTGTTCACCACCGATGGCTATTTTTATGGGGGTAAACGCTTCAATTCCTTAACGAAAGTGGCTGCGATTGCTGAAAAACTGCCTAGTTTAGAGCAAGTTATCCTTGTTCCCCACCTGCAACTGGGTCAGCGAGACGCATTGGATATAAGTGAGCTAGACACCCTCAAACCAGCCGTAAGTTTATGGAATAACGTATTAGATAACACCTCTGAGCAGATTGAGTTTGTTGCCGTCCCTTTTTCACACCCGCTTTATATCATGTACAGCTCAGGTACCACAGGCGCCCCCAAGTGCATCGTTCACAGTGTCGGCGGTACATTGTTACAGCATGCCAAAGAATTGCGCCTACACACTGATTTAAAAGCCGAAGATACTATTTTCTATTACTCTACGTGTGGCTGGATGATGTGGAACTGGCTAATCTCCAGCCTAAGCACAGGCGCTACGGTCGTATTATACGATGGTTCACCTTTTTATCCTTCGGGCCATTGCTTATGGAAAATGAGTGATCGTCATCGCGTCAGCATTTTTGGCACCAGTGCAAAATACATTGCTGCATTGGAAAACGCGCACATTAGACCGATGCAAGATTACCCACTAACAGAATTAAAAACGGTGTTATCGACGGGTTCACCGTTAGCCCATGAAAGCTTTGATTATGTATATCGAGATATTAAAGCGGATATTTGCCTATCTTCAATCTCTGGCGGTACTGATATTATTTCCTGCTTTGCCTTAGGCAATCCAATATTGCCAGTCTATCGCGGCGAACTCCAATGCGCAGGGCTGGGCATGGCCGTCAATATTTTCGATGATCAAGCCAAACCACTGTTACAACAAAAAGGCGAACTAGTATGTACACAACCCTTCCCTTCTTGTCCGATTGGCTTTTGGCGCGATGATACTAAGCAAAAATTTCACCAGGCATACTTTGAGCATTTTGATAATGTTTGGGCGCAAGGTGATTATGGCGAAATTACTGCAAATAAGGGGCTAATTATTCACGGCCGCTCAGACGCCGTTCTTAACCCCGGGGGAGTAAGAATTGGTACCGCTGAGATTTATCGCCAAGTTGAAAAACTCGACTCAGTCATCGAATCGATTGCCATCGGCCAACAATGGCAAAATGATGTGAGAGTCGTACTATTTGTCGTACTCGCGCCCCATACAACATTAGACGATTCTCTTATTCAACTTATTCGCTCCACTATTAGGGCTAATACGACACCCAGGCACGTGCCCGCAAAAATAATACAAGTAACCGATATACCCCGCACAATCTCTGGAAAAATCGTTGAACTGGCCGTGCGTAAAATTGTACACAACGAGATCATTAGCAATACCGACGCATTAAAAAATCCAGAAGCATTGAATTTGTTTAAGAATTTACCTGATCTACAAGTTTAGCTATAGTTATACTAACAATTACATTTTTTCATAATTTTGAAGAAGCTAAGTATGACGACGTCGAGCAGTATCGATTCCAAGCAGTTGAAGGGATTTATCCCTTTTGATTATTTAACGACTGCCTGTATTGAAGATTTAACCAACCAGTTTCGTGAGCATACCTTAGAAAAAGGTAAGATTCTTTTTAAGCGCGGCAATAAAGATAGCGAATGTCATTTCTTAATTAGTGGTGATATTGATCTTGCAGATGAACATTTTAATATCACTAAAATCAGTGCTGATAGCGAGAATAACTACCTAGCGCTAGACAATAGTTCTCGTATTCATCGCACGTCGGCAATCACAACATCCCAGTGCAAGTTTTACAGTATTAATCGCGATTATCTTGACCTTGTCACTACTTGGTCACAGCTTGCGGAAGAATTAGAAGAGCAAGATCCGAACGTTGAAGATTCTGATGCACTGGATTGGATGGATGCACTGCTAAATTCTCCCCTATTTACTCGTATTCCACCCGCTAATATTCAAAAACTTTTGACCCGTTTTAAAGAACGCGAAGTGAAAATTGGCGAAGTTATTGTTCAAGAGAACACTCAAGGCGAAGAGTTTTACGTCATTAAAAACGGACGAGCCATTGTTACCCAAGGTGAGGGGCATAAAGAAAAAGTACTAGCAGCAATACAAACAGGAGATTGCTTCGGTGAAGATGCACTCATCGCTGAAAGTGCTCGTAATGCGACCGTCACAATGGCCAGTAATGGCTCCCTGATGGTATTGGATAAAATTGATTTTGATGAATTATTAAAAAAACCCATCATTAAGTCTATTTCAATGGAAGAGCTTCATATTCAAATGGATGAGGGTGATTCAGGAACGGTTTTAATTGATGTGCGCTGCCCACAAGAATTTAGTTATGATCCATTAAAAAATAGTGAAAATATTCCACTCAATCATATTCGTGAAAAACTAAAGACTATGAATCACGATTTTCATTATGTTGTTTATTGTGATGGTGGCCGTCGCAGTGAAGTTGCTGCCTACATTATGACAGAATCTGGTTTTCATGCCGTGTGCTTAACTCGTGAGCCATAAGCCTAAGCCCAGTTTGCCTGAATCTACTGAGCAACGCCTTTCGGAGAAGCATCTATTCACTTGTCACCTCTAGTCCAACCGGCAAGACACACTTCACCACGCTCTTCGTGAAACTGAAGAGCTTCAAATAAACAAACGAGCTCCTCTATGTTACGGCCTAATGGAAGATCATTGATGGTCGGTGAATGAACAATTTCTTTGGTTTCAAAGTCGTATGCTTTTGATTGATATCAGCAGCCAAGGTGTATCGAACAGCACCAATACCGCCTTGGTTGATTGGAGTATTTCTCCAAACGTTGTGAGTGAAGTTAATCAATAGAAACACCATTACTTCAACGCCTAACTTAGTGATCGTATCCAAACGGTGATCCAATACACTCATTCTAAAGTCTCCATTAATGAGTGGATGTATCCTAATGCTCGTCACGTTAGCAGTATACTTTAAGCTGATAATAAT
The DNA here is from genome assembly GCA_051275515.1 of Oleispira sp. Taxonomy (GTDB): domain Bacteria; phylum Pseudomonadota; class Gammaproteobacteria; order Pseudomonadales; family Oceanobacteraceae; genus Oleispira. The sequence goes on from JBNMOT010000100.1 coordinate 11,792, forward strand.
ACCGTGCAACCCTCTATAAAACCTATTGCTGACAGAGGTATTTGCCGAAAAAGAGTGAGCCTAGTATTATTGATTCGACTATTATGATTAAAACACCCATAAAAGAGATCATTAAAAAACGTGCATTCATCAACTCTAAAGATAACCTTAGCGCTTTTGCTTTCAATAGGCGTGCACAGTGTATTTTTTTTACTGGGTGAACCGCCTGAGCCCTATCTGGTCGAGCATGCTATTATTCATGCTCGACTTGATACGCTAGATCGTAAACTGATTAAGCAGGCACAAACAGGACAAATAACTGAGCAACATCATCATAAAATCTCAGAAGCCAGTGCTCCTTCTCACACCGCAGAAGATAAGTCCCTTAAGCAAGAGCCAGTTCAAGCAAAAGCAAAAAGCCAAGATCAAGAAGTAATGCATAGTTTGGCTAACAGCGATATAAAAACCCAGCTTAAAAAGCGGGTAGAAAAAGCCGCCGTAGTGGCCACTCAAGCGAAAACGCAATACGTTAGCCAAGTCAATAATGATAGCCGTGCGCAGGTTGAGGCACTCACAGGCAGCGAGGATCCCACCT
>JBNMOT010000101.1:0-12355 GCA_051275515.1 Oleispira sp.
CAAAGCGGACTCACTGACCCATAGAGTGCGTCTTATTTCCGGGCGCTATCTAACGTTGCGTCGCATAATCAGCTGGCCGTTATTATTACTCTGCTTCCTAACACCTTGGTTAACCTGGAACGATCTCCCACTGGTCCATTTTGATTTAGTCGCTAAACAGTTTCGCTTAGGGTCTGCAATGTTTTGGCCTGAGGATCTTATGGTACTGACTTGGGCAATGCTCGCAGGCGCCTTTGGTTTATTCTTTGTCGCGATGGCAGCGGGCAGACTCTGGTGCGGTTTTAGCTGCCCCCAAACAGTCTGGACCTTTTTATTTATTCGCTTAGAAGAATTAATTGAAGGCTCACGCCATAAACGCTTAAAAATGGATCGCATGCGATGGAATGGCGAAAAAATCCTGCGTAAATCTGCCAAGCACATCAGCTGGCTCAGTTTGAGCTTATGCACCGGCATTACCTGTATTGCTTACTTCTATCCACTTGAAACGATGTTGAATGATTTAAACCAGAGTAATTTGGCAGGTATGGGGCTATTTTGGATTCTATTTATTGCCGTGATGACTTACCTAAATGCCGGCTTTTTACGTGAGCAAGTGTGTACTCATATGTGCCCTTATTCGCGCTTTCAATCGGTGATGTCAGATCGCTCTACCTTAGTGGTGCAATACGACGAACCCCGTAACGACTGCATTGATTGCCAAGTCTGTGTTCATGTTTGCCCCACGGATATGGATATTCGTGATGGTATGCAGCTTTCTTGTATCGCCTGTGGTGCCTGCGTTGATGCGTGTGACAGCATTATGGAGAACATCAACAAACCTAAAGGCCTTATTGCTTTTCGCCCGGGAGAAGCCACAATCAAAGACGCTTTGAATCTAAAACAACGACCTCGCTTAGTCGGTTATGCCCTCGCCTTTTTAATATCCACTTGTCTCATCGGTCTAGAGGTTAGCGGCCGCGACATGATTCAAATAAGTCTAGAGCGTGATCGTAATAGCTTGTATCGTATTAATGTGAATGATGAGATTGAAAATAGTTTCTTATTGAAATTTCATAATAAAACTCAGCAAGATAGGGCCATTCAGTTAGTGATTACCGACAATACATCCGGCTTTAAACTTAGCCAGCAACGATTTACTGTTTCCGCAGGCGAACGCCAACAGTTCCCATTATTAATTTCTCTGGCACAGCCTTTTTCAAGCCCTTCGATCATGCCTAAATTGTCTTCTAAAACAGCTATTGATATCAAGATGATATCAGCGGGATTTGAGCAGCCTATTAATAAAATTGATACCTACTTTTTTAGACCGATAAAACGGAATTATTAGTATTTAGAATTGCTTAAACCTCTGCCTTATTATTAAAAGCTTTATATACCTATAAAGTCTTTTACAAGGTATGAGTTTTCCACTTTAATAGGCGACACTAAAATTGTATTAATAGGTATGAAATGCAAGGTAATCTAAAAATAATCAGCGTTTTGAATAAAATTTTAACTAATGAGCTGACGAGTATTAACCAATTTTTTTTACATGCACGCATGTTTAAAAATTGGGGCTTGGAAGGGTTGAATGAAAAAGCCTACAAAAAATCCATCAAAGATATGAAACAAGCTGACCAGCTTATTGAACGGGTTTTATTTCTTCAGGGGCTGCCCAATTTACAACAATTAGGCAGACTGCAAATTGGTGAGAACACATCAGAGATGCTGAAATGTGATCTTAATGTTGAAACTGCTCAAGTGGTTGATCTACGAGATGCCATAGCGCTGTGCGAGCAAGAAAAAGACTATGTTAGTCGCGAACTGCTGGCTGCCATTTTAGAATACGAAGAAGAGTACATCGACTGGATTGAAGTGCAGCAGTTATTAATCACCACAACGGGCATAGAAAATTATCAGCAGTCCATGATGACAAGCTAGCATACAAAATTAATACGGAGCGCTGTAATGAAAGGTAATACCAAGGTCATCGACCTACTTAACAAGCAATTGACACTAGAACTCACTTCAATGGATCAATATCTTGCTCATAGCAAAATATACGAAGACTGGGGAATTAATAAGCTGCATGAAAAATTAGTACATGAATATGAAGAAGAATTAGACCATGCTCAGCGCATAATAGGACGTATTCTATTTCTGGAAGGCAAACCCGATACCGCTTCGCGTGAACCTGTGATGATTGGCGATAATATCAAACAGATGTTACAGAATGACCTCGTCGCTGAAAATACCGTGGCTGAAAGCTTAAGGAACATTATCGAAGTCTGCGAGCAAGAGCGTGATTATGTCACTCGTGAACTACTGCAAGCCTTATTAAATGATACTGAAACAGACCACATTTATTGGTTAGAACAGCATTTAAGCCTAATTGATAGAATTGGTTTACAGAACTACGTGCAAAGTCAGATGGGTACTCCAGCGGTATAACCTTAACGACAACCTGATTAAACTGACAGCAGGCTATTATTAAACGTAATACTATTGATAATTATTATCATTAACGATAGTATTACCGTACTTAGTTAATAGTCGGTAGTCACGCCATGTATGTTTGCATCTGTCATGCAGTAAACGAAGAGACAATCCATCAAGCGGTTGCTGATGGTGCTAACAGCGTCAGAGATATTCGCCGTTGTCTCGAACTGGGCTCTAAATGCGGACAGTGCGTTCGCCATGCACACGAAGTCATTGAACAGGCTAAAGACCAAATCGCCAAGACTCAATTCTACGCCGCTTGAATTTGACTAAAAGTTCTTCTTCAGCCCTCTGAAAATAGCAATATGCGCCTATACTTAATATTAATGGTGAAGAAGGTGTGGGTAGCTGATTTTTTATATTACACTGCACAAAAGTTAAAAAATCTGGTCAAGGTTATAGCTTTCCTGTCCTTTACCCTCTCTTTCTGCAATCTCCGCAATTTTAGCCGCTACCTGTTGGCCCGTAATCGGACGATAGGTTTTCAATAGGGGTATGTATTTTAATAAAGGCATGACCTTAGCCGCAATATCTTCTCCAAATCTGGGTTCGTTTCGCTTACCCAATAATAAAGACGGGCGAAAAATGACACTGCGGGAAAAGTCTAACGCTAGGATATTGTCCTCTAACTGCCCCTTCATTTTCAAATACGCCGATGGACTATTGGCACTAGCGCCACTTGAAGAGACTAAAAAGTATTCGCGGATACCTTGTTCACGAGCAATGCGGGCGGCGCTGTATTGATAATCTAGATCCACTCGGCGCTGAGCGGCAATAGAACCCACTTGTTTTTTGGTGGTTCCCAGACAAGAAAATAAGACATAACAAGAACGAACATCGGCGGTAAATAAATGTGAGAAATCGTCTAAATGCTCAAAATCCACCACATGATTTTCAAACTTAACAGAATCGATTAATAACGGTTTACGGGTCAAGGTTATAATATGGGTAAAACGTGTTGAGGCAATAAGCTCATCAACCAGATGCCTACCAATTAATCCTGTCGCGCCAATCACTAATGCGGTTTTGTGTATCATATTTATCCTGCTGAACTTATTTGTAGGTAGATCTGTATAGGTTGAAGCCGTTTTTATCGCAGCGGTGTTACTGGATTAGCGCGGCCGATTTAACTTGCGCCCACACCTTTTGACCAATCGTTAACGCTAAACGATCAACCGAACGCTGCGTTAACTTAGCACGCAATATGGCATCACCTAATTGCAGTTGCAGCATTAGCAAACCATGGGGCAAGGATTCCATACTCATAATAGTCACCGGTAAAATATTACTGATACTGGTATCTTCATGATGACTTAAAGATAGACTGACATCACTGGCTAAAATGTTAAGTCGCACTTCTTGACCCGGCGCTAAATCGCATTGCTGTAACCATAAAGAATGCGGCTGGACTTTCTTTTCCGCTAAGCTCTCTGCTACTTCCTGCTTGTCTATTTCCTGCTTGTCCATTCCTTTCAACGTAAAACGAGTAAGGCCCCAGTTTTGGTTGTGCTCCATCACCTTACATTGCAATAAGCTACTGATGCTCTCTTGTTGCGAAATAGGGAAATCAGGTTTATTAATGGCCTCTAAAAAATTCTCCGATTTAGTCACTCGTCCGGCGTCTAACATCACGATATGATCGGCTAATAAAGAGACTTCCCATAATGAATGGCTGATATAAATAACCGGGACATTAAGCTGATAACAGATGCGCTCTAAATACGGCAGTAATTCTTGCTTACGCTGATGATCTAAAGACGCCAGAGGTTCATCCATCAATAATAACTGGGGATTAATTAGCAGTGCACGCGCAATGGCGACTCGTTGGCGCTCACCCCCAGATAACTGATCAGGATATTGATCCAATAAGGTACGCAAGCCTAATAGTTCAACCACGTCAGCAAACGTTGTTAACACCTTCCCCGGACGAGCTCGCTTTAACGCATACCTTAAATTAGCGTCCGCAGTAAGGTGAGGAAATAAACTGGCTTCTTGAAAAACGTAACCAATACCCCGCTGATTCGTTGGCACAAACGTCTTGCCATCTTGCCATACTTGGTCACGAAAACTTAACTCGCAATTTTCAACTTTTTCTAGCCCGGCAATACAACGTAATACACTCGTCTTTCCTGAGCCTGAAGCACCATAAATAGCCGTTACACCCTGCGCAGGCATCGTCAACTCGATATCAAGATTGAACGCTTTTCGTGACCATCTCAGGGCAATTGATAATGTGTTGGTATTGTCCATTAGTTAATTACTCGAATTGCTTTTTGCTTTTGATTAAAACCGTATAAAAGTAACAAAACAATAAAAGAAAAAATAATCATCGCCGCAGACAAACTATGTGCTTGGGCATATTGTAAGCTTTCTACGTGCTCATAAATCAATACCGAAATTACTTGGGTTTCACCCGGTATATTGCCGCCAATCATGAGAATAACGCCAAATTCTCCGACCGTATGTGCAAAGCCCAGTATCGTTGCGGTAATAAACCCAGGTTTAGCGAGAGGCAGTACGACGGTGAAAAAAGCATCTAAGCGCGAAGCGCCTAATGTTGCGGCGACTTCTAAAGGTCTTGTCCCCAATGCTTCTAAAGAGTTTTGAATCGGCTGAACGACAAAAGGAAAAGAATAAATGACGGAGGCAATGACTAAGCCCGTAAAGGTGAAAGGTAACGTGCCTATGCCTAAAGATTGGGTTAGTTCACCCACTGGGCCGTTTGGACCCATTGCAATTAATAAATAAAAACCAATCACAGTGGGCGGTAATACTAACGGGAGAGCGACGATTGCAGCAACCACGGGTTTTAGCTTGGATTGAGTTGTGGCCAACCACCAAGCAATAGGCGTTGCGATCACTAATAAGATAACCGTCACGAGACTCGCAAGACGCACGGTTAAGAATATTGCTTGCCAATCTTCTGAAGCTAAACCCAGTAACGGTTCCACGTATTAAAATCCTATCGCTGCGTTAAAGTTTTGATGGCTTATACGCCACCTGATAACCATGGTTTTGAATGATGTCCGCCGCCGCAGGGGATTGCAAATACTCAACTAACTCGAATACAGCTTTATTGTCTTTTGCTCGCGTTAATATCACCGCGTCTTGCTGAATAGGCTGATGCAAGTGTTCTGGCACAAGCCAGCCAGAACCTTGACCCTGCCACTGAGAAGCCGCAATAAAACCATACTGAGCATTCTGGCTCGATACAAACTGATAAGTCTGAGAGATATTCTCTCCCACTACCCATTTAGAGGATGTCTCTTGTTCTAAACCGAGTTGAACTAATACTTCTTTAGTGGCTTTGCCGTAAGGCGCGAGTCTATCATTGGCGATGGCGAGGTGCTTAAAAGAAGTCGTTGATAAACTTGACGCAGTAATAACTTGGTCAGAGTGTGCACTCCATAAAACCAAACGCCCGTAGGCGTAGGTAAATACGCTGCTCGCAAGTGCTAAATTTGAATCGATTAATTTTTGAGGTTTTTCACGATCTGCCGATAAAAATAAATCATACGGTGCACCATGACTAATTTGCGCAAAGAAGCGTCCTGATGAGCCTGAAACTAATCTGACGGTATGATGACTGTGTTTTTCAAATTCAACAACCAGTTGCTGCATGGGGTGTATGAAATTGGCCGCGACGGCAACAGTGACCTGCTCTGCTGCGGTGATAGCGCTGAATATTAAACCAATGCATAGTGACATTTTCAAGCCCGCTGAATATAAGTCCAGTTTAGCGTTCATAAAACAGTATTGATCCAAGAATATAGATCACAGTATAACTTTGTTCATATGAAAAATGCACTATTGGCGATTAATTACCGCCGAATTTAACATCCACGCCCATAAAAAATATCGGTTCTAGGCGATCGGTATAAAAATGCTGACTTTCTTTTTGATCGGATAAATTCTTAATAGAAAGGAATCCATCTATCTTTGTATTGTATTGATAATTTAACGTGATATTTGTATACAGTGCAGATGGAATATTTTTAGTGCCTTGAGGTTGCTGTAATTCAAAAGAGTGTTCATGTAAATAATTACTTAATACGTTTAAATTTAAATGCTGACGAATTTTCCAATTCATATTTAAGCCAGCATAATACTTAGGAGTTGAGTTACTGTACTCATCAAACGTGTCGGCTCCTTGAAAAAGCGATTCTGTTTGATCGTAAACTTCTGTATTTTGCCAAGTAAAAAAAGTATTAAGATTCCAGTTACCGCCGTCATAAATCCAGTTGACAGTCGCGCCCTGCTGAATCGCGACTTGAGGAATATTCTCTAATGAACGTTTATATACCACTTGCCCATCGATCATTACCGGTTGTTGAATGATAAGATTCGTAAAATCTTTGATTTCACTGTGAAATGCCTCTACTTCAATGAAATTGTTAAAATCTAATTGATGCCTCATCCCCACTTCATAAGTCACTATTTTATTAAGACGAGCCTCTTTATCCCCTTTAACATCGACTCGCCGACTAGGATCATCAGGATCATCAGGATAGGTAAACTCAATATCTAAATATTGCTTCGCCATGAATGGCGATGATGTTGCGGCTTGAATCGATGCCCTAAGAGAAGTATCGAAAGACAACTGATAGGTTGATAATAATTGATAGTTCAAATATTTATCTGCAGGAGCATTAAAATCACTGTAACTAAACGCAGAAATAAACCGCCAATTCATGTCTGGGGTATATTCTACCCTCAACATGTAATTTGTTTCTTGCGTCGTTCTTTCACCGCCAATAAAAGAACCATCATAAGTAATACTATAAAAGTCGATACCGGGTTGAATTAATAATTTAGGGAATTTAAATTGATAAGCCGTACTGGCCTGAGAGATTTTAGTGTCATAAATGAAATCTGTAAAACCTACTGTTTCTTGTTTACCAGAATGATGACTGACTCTAGAGGTTAGATTGCCATAATTTATTTTAAGATTTAAGCCACGCGTATTGGAAATATTTTCAGTAAACGGTATATCGTCTGTACTAATATGTACTTTTTGCACCTCTGATTGTTGATGAAATAGAGTTAAATCATAATTCAGATAGTCTAATGGATCATTATTAAGCATTAAACTAATTGCTTGCTTATCAATGGCTTTTTCTGGATTATTTTGTCGTGCATTCGTTGATGTTAATTCAATATCATCAACGTTTTTATAGTCACGATCAACAAAACTAAAATAGCTATTTTCATAACGTTCTCTTTTTTCTGATACCGCGCTTAAACGCATTGATAGCGATTCAAATCGTTTATCTGCAGAGAGATGAAGTATCTCGCTGTTTTTACTGCCAAGGGTTAAACTTGTTTTAATCTGGCTATTGCTTGCGGCTCTTTTGGTAAAGATATGAATCACACCCGTAACAGCATTAGCGCCGTAAAGAGAGCTTACTGCACCTCTTACAACCTCGATACGTTCAACGTCTTCGATGCCTACAGGCAAGGCATCCCAAAATATTCCTCCCGTAAAATAATCATACACTATACGATTATCGATCATAATGAGCGTCTTAAAATTATTGATACCGGTTAATGTTGCACCCCTAACAACCGTTTCCAGCCCTCGGATATGCACATCAAACTGGCCATTGGTTTGTTCACGAACAATCACACCAGGAACCAACTTCATGGCTTCTGCGATGGTTGTAATTCCAGACTGTTGTATTTGCTTTGCGGTAACGATACTCACCGAGAGAGGCGTTAACAATAATTCTTCTTGATGCTTTGAAGAAGTGGAAGAGAATGTATCTCCGACTTCTTCAGAATTACCATAAAATAATTCATCCGCATTGGCGGTTTGCAAACTTATTAAGATAAGCAATATTGAAACTGCTGGATACTTGCTCATTTTTTTTCCTCCATTTCTTGTGAGGCAACGGCTGAATGATAATATGTAATTATCGGTTCAATACTGCCATCTTTTTTCATCGTTTTTATTTCATTATTCAGTAAAGTAATTTGTGATTGACATTGACTGTTTTTGGAAAAGGCAATATACAAGCCTTCAGTAGCAACAGCCGTGGGTAATATTTCGATAGTCGATGTTAAATGATACTTTTCGACTTCGCGCTTGCCTGAAGACCAGTAAAAAATACCATAATCTAAGCGACCACTTGCGACCATTTGAAATAAACTCTTAGGAGAAGGTACATCGTCGATAATGAGATTGTTAAAAGAATAGTTATCGGCTTTTTCCCCTAAACTCATGCCCCTTACTTTTCCTCCTGTCATCCCGACTAGGTCACTCATTTTATTGAAGACAATTTGGCTATCTCTGCGCACAAAGACTCTTAATTCGGCTAAATGAACCGCATCAGAAAACTGAAACTGTTTCTCTCTTTGTTGAGTTTTTAAGGATCCAGCAATAATATCAAGTCTGCCAGAACCGAGGTTAAACAAGATGCGCTTCCATGGCATTGGGGGTCGTAGTTCTATTTTAATGCCCGCACGATCAGCGGCGCGAGTAACGATGTCGCCCATAATGCCGAGATGCGGTGAATTGTGACGAGAAAAATACGGATACCAATAATCGGCACCATTAACCGTCAGTATTTCGCAGGCATAGCTAACACTGGTGATTACAATCAAGATGACAGCGCACATACTCTTTAAAAAAAGATACATAAGTATTCGTACCCACAATATAGGACTGAATGAGACAACCCCTTGTTATGTTAATAGTTCTAAGCAGCTGCTTTAGTCATTATTTATATTTAGTAACTGTTTAAACAGTAACGCTGCTTATCAGAGGCTATTGGTGAGTCTAGCTTAAATCCCAAACAATGCAGTTCATGCTTGTTGACAGTAATGTTCATCCAGACTATCTTAATACAACCAACTTTACAGTGTATAGTTGGCACTATACGCTTACTTTGAACAACAAGCTAAAGCAGAGGCTTATATGAAAGATTTTGATGCCATCGTAATAGGTGCTGGAAATGCAGGCTTAACCGCCGCGACAGCCTTGCAAAGAGGCGGTGCACGCACACTGCTGCTAGAGCGTCATAACATTCCAGGAGGCTGCGCGACGTCTTTTGTCCGCGGTGCATTCGAATTTGAAGTGGCATTGCACCAACTCAGTGGTATGGGAACCAAAAAAAACCCTTTCATTATGCGCAAGATTTTTACCGATCTCGGTATTATGGATCAGCTCACCATTGTCGAAGAACGTGAACTCTATCGGGTTGTTATGCCCTCCATGGATAAGCCCCAGCATGAAATTGATATCACGCTGCCCGCAAGCGTTAAGGCGTTAAAGAAAACCCTCTGTGCTCACTACCCAAAAGAAAGTGACAACATTGAGTCTTACCTGACTTTATGTGAAAAGCTCTCACTTGAATGCTTTATGATGCTGCCTAGAGCACAAAAAATGGCAGATCAAACGGTATTAGAATCCACCTGCCCTAATTATGTTAAATACGGCTTAACGCCTTCAAAAGACGTGCTGAATGAGTTTTTCAGCAATCCAGATCTAAAAGCCGTTATCGCCGCTTATTGGTGTTATATCGGGCTGCCGCCAAAAGACATTCCTTTCTGTGATTTAGCCGTGATGATCTACGCCTATGCGGCTTTTAAACCAAGCCATGTACAAGGGGGTTCGCAAGCAATTTCCAGCGCGTTATTAGAATCGTTTTTAAATGCGGGTGGCAAGGTTTTATTTAATACGGGCGCGGCAAAAATCCTCACCGAAAACGAGAAAGTAAACGCCGTGCAAACTGAGCATGGTGATGTATTTACCTGCCAGCACATCATTTCCAATACCAGCCCTCAGCATACCTTCAATGAACTATTGGACATTCCAACACCGAAGCAAGCCGCCGATGATATGAAGTCTCGTCGTTTAGGCACCTCGGCTTTTGTGCTTTATCTGGGTTTGGACTGCAGCCCAGAAGAACTCGGTATGACGGCCGCATCGAACTTCATCATCGATGATAGAAACGAAGAAGTCGCTTTTGATACCATGCAAGGTATTAACGACCCCACTCATACTATGCTCACCTGCTATAACCACGAAGACCCAACGTTTGCCCCCCCCGGTAAATCATCACTGTCCTTATTATGTTTGCAATACAGCCAAGCATGGCAAGACTTACCGGTAGAAGAATACGCCCAAGCAAAATACGATTTCGCCGACAAACTCATTAATCATGCAGAGCGCGTCTTTCCAAATATCCGCAAGAACATAGAAGAAGTCGAAGTAGCGACACCGCTAACGATGATGCGTTATTTGAACACACCCGGCGGCGCAATTTATGGTTTCCAACAAAATACTCAAGACGCGACCATGTTCCGTAAACGTATCGATGCCATCTCTGGCTTACATATGGCGGGTAGCTGGAATGGTATGGGCGGTTTCCAACCGACTTATATGATTGGTGAAAGTACTGCTCGCGCCGTTTTGAAAAAAATAAAAAATGAAACTGCGATGACGCAGCAGGAGTTAACGCATGCCTAATACTGATGCTAATAGCAATACAAACACCCATAAAGACAATAATATTTTACATGCGGTTAAGGGTTATCAACATGCGCTAGACCATCAGCAAGTATTAATTAAAACCGGGACCGATTACAACGAACAAAATGGTCACGTCGCACAGACCATTGCCAGCTTACATCCTAAACGTATAAAGCTCGTAGTAAGCGCAGTGATTGCAGATACTGCCTCCACTAAAACTCTGCGGTTTAAAGCTGAAGGGGATTTTCTACCGCCTTTTCAGGCAGGACAATACATTAATTTATTCGTTAATATTAATGGCACTGAAACCGCGCGCCCTTTTGCCATTTCTTCTGCGCCGCAAGAACGGGGCTTTTACGACTTGACCATTAAGCGAGTTGCTGAGGGTTTTGTTTCACATTTTTTATTGAATGATGTGAAGGTAGGTGATCATTTTCAAAGTACCGGTCCGATGGGGACTTTTTATCATAACCCGATTTTTCACGGTAATGACTTGGTGTTTCTTGCCGGTGGTTCAGGAGTTGCGCCTGCTAGAAGTATGATTCTCAATATGATTGAAAATACGCTTGTTATAAATAGAGAGGACAATGAAAAAGTTAAGAAAAAACCAGTACGAAAAATACACCTCGTCTATGCCTCTAGCTACGAAGCCGATGTTATTTATGAAAATGAATTAAAGCAACTCGAACAAGAGCATGACTTTTTAACCATCACTTGGCTAATTTCGCGCCCAACTAAACACTATAACGGTCGCACAGGTCATGTGAATGCCGAACTGCTGGCTGAGCTATTAGGCAATGATGTCGAAAATCTTCAAGAGAAAATGTTTTATATTTGTGGCCCCACCAGCTTCCATGATTTTTGTGCCGAGCAATTGGATCAGCTAAAAGTAAAAGCAAGACGTGTTCGTATTGAGTGTAATGGCCCACCTAAGCACCCTGAAGTTTTACCAGGCTGGCCACAACATCTCATTGCGAGCGATAAAGTGACCGTAACGATTCATAAAGCAGACGGTAGCCAAGGTCAGTTTGAAGCCCAAGTGGATGAACCGTTATTAAATAGCATGGAACGCAATGGCTATCGCGCTGAAAATGCCTGCCGCTCTGGTGAGTGCAGTTTATGCCGAGTGAAGGTATTGAAAGGTTCTGTGTTCAACCCAGCAGAAGCGCGATTGCGTTCTACCGATGAAGCGTATGGTTGGTGTCACTCTTGCGTAGCGTTCCCAACCAGTGATGTCGAGCTGCTAGTTTAGAATCAACCAGAAGGTTTTCACTAGCCAGAAAGCAGAGTTAGTCAGCAAGAGGGGTGGCAGCGGCCAAGAAGTGTTTGAAGCTGGTTCCTTTTGGAACTTGAATATGACCTTCAATAATTAACGCTGCCATACCGTGCACCATCGACCATGCA
>JBNMOT010000102.1:0-12342 GCA_051275515.1 Oleispira sp.
TTGTTGACCCTTTAACCGCGAAAGAAACCGCAAAATTTGCCTTTGAATTTGCCCAAAAGCACCTTGGCAATAAACCCATTAGCGCCATTTTATTTACTCACAGCCATATCGATCATTTTGGTGGCGCTCTGGGTTTAGTAACGTCCGAGCAAGTTAAGCAACAAGGTATTCGGGTGATCGCCCCTGAAGGTTTTATGGAAGAAGCGACCAGCGAAAATATCATTGCCGGTCTTGCCATGACTCGCCGTTCGTCGTATATGTATGGTAAACGTCTCGCCAGAACAGCGCGAGGTCACATTGGCTCAGGCTTAGGAAAAGGCCCTGCGTTTGGTCAGGTTGGAATATTAGAACCTACCGAACTGGTAAACCACCAAACGCCGGTATTGAAGGTTGATGGTATTAATATTGAGTTCCAGTTTACTCCGGGTTCAGAAGCACCCGCTGAGTTCACTTTTTACCTACCCGATCATAACGCGTTCTGCGGTGCAGAGGTTGTTTCTCGTAACATGCACAATCTATATACCCTAAGAGGCGCCAAAGTACGCGATGCTTTAAAGTGGAGTAGTTACATAGAGCAAGCGCGCAATCGCTTCGCAGAGGCTGACATTTATTTTGGCAGCCACCACTGGCCTATGTGGGGGCAAGACAACATTCAAAACTTCTTAAAACTTCAGCGCGATAGCTATAAATACATTCATGATCAGAGCGTGCGCTTATTGAATGGTGGCGCAACCCCGAGCGAAGTAGCCGAAGACATCACCCTACCTGAATCATTGCGTACCTCTTTCCCCAATCGTGGCTATTACGGCACCCTAAAGCACAACGCCAAGGCGGTGTATCAAAATTACTTAGGCTGGTACGACGCTAACCCCGCCAATCTAGACCCCCTACCCAGTACTGAAAGCGCCGCGCGTTATATTGACATGATGGGAGGAGTTGATCGTGTCCTGTCATACGCTCAGATAGCCTTTGATAACGCTGAAGAAGATCCTGGGGCGTATCGCTGGGTTGCAGAATTACTCAACAAAGCGGTCTTCTTTGACCCCGACCACAGTGCGGCTAAAGCACTGCTCGCAAAAACCTATGATCAACTGGGTTATCAAGCAGAATCTGCCCCTTGGCGAGATGTTTACTTATCAGCGGCTTATGAACTTCGCCACGGTGGCCCTGACAAAGGCATTGATATTGCCCTTGTGCGCGATATGTTATTGGAAACTTCCGTCGAGCGTTTTTTCGATACGATGTCGGTACGCTTAAATGGCCCTAAGGCGGAAGGTGAAACGTATGCTATTAAGATTAATTTCATCGATAAGGATTTAAGTTACGTTTTGTATTTAGAAAACTCGGTTCTTCATCACCTAACAGAGCAAAAGTGGCAATCGGCTGAAGACAAACCTATTAATGCCACGCTAAATATAAAACATGAACTGTTCATCGACATGCTGATTGGCGAAGCAGGTTTGAAGAAAACCCTGTTTTCAGATGATTTAAATATTGAGGGTAGCACGCTGGATCTGTTGGCTTTTTTAAGCTTATTCGACCGCCCGAAGGGCGATTTCAATATTGTTACGCCTTAAAAACCAATGCCTAGGCGAGTCACGTTTATTTTTGATACACTCAAGCTCTAGTTTTTATGAGACAGCTCTTGCAGCAAAATATCATCATGGCAAAAAATAAACGCGACATCCCTAATTTTCAGCTCCCCATCATTGAAACCCACTTTCATTTAGATTATCTGAAAGAGGGTTCAACGGCAGAGATTCTAGCAAAAGCACGCTTGCTGGGTGTGGAACGCTTTATGACCATTGCCGTCTCCCCCGACAATCTGGAAAAAGTCATAGCGTTAACAGAGAATCATGACGATGTTTATGGCACGTTAGGCATTCATCCTCACGATGCAGAACTCTACAATGATGATGTCGAAGCCACCATTCGCCAGAAGCTCGCGCCCGAGAATCGCAGCCCTAAGCTGCGCGCGGTGGGTGAGATCGGCTTGGATTATTTCTACGATAATGCGGATCGAAAAATTCAACGGGATGTCTTTGAACGCCAATTACAAATAGCCGTCGATTATGAACTGCCGGTGGTGATTCATACCCGCGAAGCCGATGAAGATACCCAAGCTATTTTAAGCAATTTTGCGCCGCAAATGGCCAAGAAAGGCGTTATCCACAGCTTTACTTCCGGAATGGCGTTAGCGCGCTTCTGTGTTGGCCAAGGGTTTAATTTAGGGATCAATGGCATAGTGACATTTGGCAAAGCCGATAACGTACGTGAAGTCGTTGCGGATACACCCCTAGAAAAACTGCTATTAGAAACCGACTCGCCTTTTTTAACGCCCATGCCTTATCGTGGTAAAGAAAATGCTCCGTGCTATTTGCCGTTTATTGCAGAGAAGATTGCAGACGTTAAAGGCATAACCGTCGAAGACGTATTAAGACAGTGCTATAAAAACTCGATCGAGACTTTCTTTAAGGACTAATTCAAAAGGCTAGGCTCAGGAAACTGTAAACCCAAGATCACAGGATCGTGATCAGATGAGCGAACCCTATCTGGGCTGCCATAAGTATCGACCGCTGGCGGCTTATGGCCATTCTCTTCCGTGCTGTAATCTAATAAAACATCTTCTAGCGAATTAATGTGCCAGCTGTCTACGCTTTTTATAAAGGGTAGAAACGCCAAGTTGGCTAACGCATGATCTAGGTTGCCAAGCAAGCCCCTAAAATTATATGAGAAGCTATATGGAAAGCTCAAAGATTCTTTAGGTAAAAGATCAGTCATATACTTTAGGTTTAAAAAACCGGCTTCATACAAGGCTAATAACGGCTCTTCTTGGCTATAAGCATTAAGGTCTCCCAATATAAGTATGGGCAGTGATGCATCTTCTGCTGGTTTTAAAAACGCTGCCAAAGCCAGCGCCGCATAATAACGAGTTACATTGCAGTTACCCTGCAAGGTATCGACTTCGACTTCATTACAAGGCCTGCCCTTAGATTTGAAGTGATTGACCGCAACAACAAAACTCTGCTGATTGAATTTAAACGTTTGAATTAAACTGGGTCGGTTGCGACGATCATTAAACAAGGCGTTTTTTGAACGACGAGAGTCTAATACCCGAGTGGCTCCACTAAGCGATACGCGCTCTGGCCGATACAAGAATCCGACTGCAATAACATCTCGACCTAGCTTACCTTGCGTTAATTGCTTACTAGCGGGCTTTACATAGCGGTACTGTAATATTGATGTTGATGTTGATGTTGATGTTGATGTTGAATGAGCATAAACGTGAGATTGATGGGTTTCCTTGATCTTTTCATTCAGCGCTTGGGTTAAACTGTTTATCGCTGAATCTTTATCATAACCATCGTTTTCAACTTCCATCAAAGCAATGATATCGGCATCCATTGCCACCAGCGCGGAGACTATTTTTTCAGTTTGCAAAGTAAAGCCAGCCATACTTTTCGCGCCCCTGGCGGTTGGAAAACCCGCATTATTCTTTTTATTATTTTTGCCATCACCATTAAAATAATTTCCTAGATTCATACTTGCGATGATTACATTTGAATTTTTTGCAATGCGCGGGGTGTTAGTTCTTGGATAAGCCGTTTGTATGGAGATGGCCGCCGTATTGTCTGGAATAACGATGTAGTGATCATCATAGGCGTGCAAAATACCTGAAACATGACGGACTCGGTCGCTGACTCTGATAGGATTTTCGGCCGAAAATCCTTCTATGGTGGGGAAAGGGATAAACTTAGGGAAAGCCCTTGCGCTGCCATCGTCGATTAACAAATAATCCAATTCTTGTTTTAGTAACGAACCTGCCTTACTTTTTCTCAACTGAGCCGCTGTCCATAATTCGGTAGGTTGGCTATGCAACTGAGAGGAGACTGCAAACTGACCATAATTTCCTAATCCATAACCCGCACCGTGCAGATCACTGACCACCAACTCTTGAGGCAGTATTATTCGCATCCCTTCTTTGGCTTCAAGTTGCAACAAAGAAGACACAGGCAAAATAATCACCTCTGCTTTAGGGAGTTCAAGACC
Organism: Oleispira sp.; assembly: GCA_051275515.1. Classification (GTDB taxonomy): domain Bacteria; phylum Pseudomonadota; class Gammaproteobacteria; order Pseudomonadales; family Oceanobacteraceae; genus Oleispira. The sequence goes on from JBNMOT010000102.1 coordinate 4,051, forward strand.
GCGCTCACAGATTTTTAGGGTCTTAATTTTTTTAACTTCGGTGAGGCCCTTGTATTCTTCGACTCGAGCAGATAAACGGACGCGTTGTCCTGAGGTTACAGGTGTGCCTTGGTGGTAAACAAAGATACCTTTGGATTTAGACACTGATGAAGAGAGTGATACAGAGGAGGATGTTTTATTTGAAGTATTCGATGAGTCTTGTTGCTGCAGCCAAAAGCCTCGATATTGATGACGGCCTTGTAAAACCAATGTCACAACCCCTTCGGTAATAATACTGCGCCCGATTAACGGCGAGGTAAATCCGGCCCCTTGAATATCGCTAATCGAATAAAAATTTTTATCCTTAAAATCACCACATGCACCCAACACACCATTGGATGAAGCCAATACTGAGTTGCTGATACCTAAGCTAACGCTTATTCCAATAATGATAATACAAGATAAGACTGCTCGATAACCGGTATTGATACATTTTAGTAAGTCGTTAGACATTAGAAACCGACAGGATAAATAATATAATCGTTAAATCCGGTGATCACTTCTATCGTGCCACTCAAGTCAGAATCGAGATCATTATCACCAGAATCCACAATCAACGGACGTCCTTCTAAAGCGCTTATTTTTGCTTTCGTCGAAATCACTTTTAAATTACCTTTGCCCAATTTTTTGAGCACTGCGACGCTTAACTGTTGGTTTCCACGACCAATAATATGACCTTGACCCCCAATAACACTAATCACCGCCTTGCCAGGGTATTGGTCAAGGAAAGCTAAAATATCAGATTCACTCACATCATTTTTTAATAACTGATGATTGAGTACCACGTCAATGCCTAACAAGGTATTTTCAAGCTGTAGCTCATCCATAATAGCCAAGGTTGTTTTCCCTGAGCCGATAAAATAAAGCACGTCGTCTTCCATACCTTCTACAATATCAGCGGCAATATCCTGTAGAACCAATTCTTCAACCTCTACCCCACCCTGCTTCACGCTTTGCACGAACTGCCCCGCTTGGGGAACTCGCATTTCGCCATAGAACTTTGCTTTAACAATATTATTCCTAAACGCGTCTTCATCAATATCTCTCACGTCGTGAGCTTTAACATCAATTAACTCACCGCGCACCAGCTGTGCGATGACTTCACCCGCGGCCTTCGGCGTTACCGCATAGACCGCAGAATGAATTTTAACACCCGCTGGAATACCCAAGACGGGAATAGTGTCTGCCACGACACTGCAAATATCTCTCGCCGTACCATCACCGCCCGCGAACACAATAATATCAACCTTTCTATCAAGTAACTGTTGTGCGGCTTTGCAAGTATCTTCTGCTGACGTATTCGCCAGAGCAATATTGTCGAGTACCTGATAATTAAACCCCATATTGGCAACAAGATTTTCTCCCATTGATGTTGGGCAGGTGATAATTTCAATGTGTTCTTTAATCGGCACTAGAACGCTCAATGATAGCCCTGCACGCTCACTGGATTTACATTGCGCCCCACGGGAAAGTGCTTCTTTAATGATCTCGGAGCCGTCACTGCCCTTTAAGCCGACACTGCCTCCGATTCCCGCAAGTGGGTTGATAATGAGCCCTAAGGTCAGCACATCTTTCTCCTAAACGTTCGAATACGTGTTCAAATAAAGCAAAAATTAAACATGATTAAATCATGAGGTAAATAATTATTAGCCGTATGAAATTGTTAATATGAAAGGTAACTTGGGCTACAGCCAATCCGTTATTTTTATGCCGGTACCCATGCATTCCTGATACTGATTATAGTCAATCACGCTCAGGGCCCCTTTCGTAATATTTTTGTTGATCAAATAATCAGACATTGTCTGCAATGACAAACCTGACCAACAAAGCAATCAGTGCACTCTCGATTAAATTTCTGCTATAAGTATAACGACTATCCATAGCAGAATATTTATTTATTAATGATGAACTACTACCTGATCGGTCTAGGCAGCAATATACAACCAGAACGCAATATCTCTAGGGCTTGCAAGGAGATTGCTCACTATCTGGATATCCTTAATCAGTCTCCTGTTTTAATTAACCCCCCTTGTGGAAATACCCTCACGTTCACTTTTCATAATAAAATACTGCTTATACATAGTCTTAAAACAGCGGCTGAATTGAAATCTCTATTCGAAACCATTGAAATTGAACTGGGAAGAGAGCCCAAGTGCCCGGAAAGAAAATTCAAAGATCGTACCATCGACATTGATATATTGGCCCAAACCAATACGGCTCAAGAGGGGCTTGCGACCCCCTTGAAAGAGACATACAACCAAAAAATAATGCACGACTGGCAACTATCTTCCTATCAATAGAATCAGTGCTAAGAAAATTGTTGTTCGTAATGATTTATATTAGCTCGACCCCCGTCTATTTTTAAAAGAGACCCAGTAACCGCTTTCGCATTATTCAAATACTCTACTCCCTCTAAGATCGCCCCATAACCCAACTCACGCTTCAGCAAACTTTGAGACAATACTTTATTACGATAAGCATCGTCATGCTGGGGTAAGAACTGTATTGGACCTGGCTGAATAACATTCACTCGCACATGAGGGGCTAAGCGCTGAGAATAACTTAAACATAAGTTTTGCAAACCGGCTTTTGCGGCACAATAACTGGCAAACCTTTGATTCGGTTTCTCGACATAGATATCAGTAATGCCAATGATACTGGCATTCTCAGAATAGTTAGCCAATAACCCACGGGTTAGCGCATCTACTGACAACACATGAACAGCCATCATATCTTGCTGCACCTGCCAGCGCTCAGACAAACTTGCGTGGGCATCATCGGGAATAAAGTACGATGCATTGTGAATCACACTATCCAAAGACCAGTGCAACTGATTGATATCAGCGACTAAAGCACTCACCTCTGAGACCGATGTTAAGTCTGCTTGCAGAGCCTGATAACGACCCATTTTCGACCATTCATCCTGTTCACACTGCGGCATTGCATTACCTGTATTATAATGAGCAATCACTCGCCAGCCTGCTGCTAAATAATGTTGAGTAAGAAATAAGCCTAAACGTTTACCAGCTCCCGTGATTAATATTGTCGAATCGAAAAACTCATTATTGTTCTCTTCCATACCCAATTCCTATGGCTGGTTTAATAACCGATATAACAAAAACACTCGTTAAATAGAGTGATTTACAGTAATCTGCGCGGGTTTTATACAATTGAAAATACTATAAGTCATCTCAATGCATCGCACCATGTTTGATAGGCCATGTTGAAAATACGATGTCCTTGGGCTTCAAAAATTGTGCTAACGCTATTAGGCTGGAAAATTGAAGGTTACTTAGTCACGTTCAATACCTAAGTATTGTTCTGCTCCTGATGTGCTTGAAGAACATCAAACAACCTAATTTTTTCGACGCCAAAGTCTGACCATAAAGTATTTATTTTGCTATTACTTTGCTCTGTTGCTGCACGTTCAATCTCAGTGAGTACACCCACAAGTGCGATAGCACTAATATTAGCGCAACTGCCTTTTAAAGTATGTGCTATCGACTTTATTTGCACAAAATCTTGCTGACTTATCACGTCCTCTAAGGCACTGATTAGATTAGATGTATCGATTAGGAATACCGTAATAACTTTAAGAAGCACACCTTCGTTGCCGCTTAGTCTATCTAAAAACTCTTCCTTGTTCCAACAATCAGTTTGCTGATTAGAAATATTCTTAGCGACTTCTTTTATTGTTTCAGTTTGACCTTCTATCGGCTCTTCTGACAGCCAGATAAGCAACTTTTTATGCAGAATCTCTGGATCAAATGGTTTGCTAATATAATCACTCATACCAGCCTTTAAGCAGTTATCCTTATCACTTCTAAGAGCATTCGCCGTCATCGCAATAATGGGTATGCCTTGATAGAAATCACCCGCATCACCAAGACGAATTTTGTGGGTCGCTTCAAAACCATCCATAACAGGCATTTGACAATCCATTAGAATCACTTCATATTTTTTTGTGCTGTTTGCTGCATTTAAAGCCGCTAACGCTTGCTCCCCATTGTCGACAATGTCGAGTGAGTAGCCCATTTTCTTCAACAAAGCCTCTGCGAAAACCTGGTTGGTAAAGTTATCTTCAACTAATAAAATTCTAACCTCATTATCGATTGTTTGAAGCGTCTGGCGCATCCCTTTTATACGTCGGTTAGTGTTGTTTTTATTAGCGCCTGAGCGCTGATCTTTAGATACTTTCCCTAATATAATATTAAAGCTGAAAGTACTTCCTGCTCCAGGGGTGCTATCGACGCTAATAGTGCCTCCCATCAATTCTACCAGCTGCTTACAAATCGCTAGGCCTAAACCCGTACCGCCAAACCTTCGCGTTGTTGACGCATCGGCTTGTGTAAAAGAATCAAAGATAAAAGGTAATCTATCTTTTCCAATGCCAATACCGCTATCCTCTATCGAACACGTAAAGAGTAAATCATCTGCTCTAACGTCAAGTATTGCACAAACAACAATACGACCTTGGTCGGAAAATTTAATGGCATTATCGATAAGATTGATAAGTATCTGTCGTATTCTACCGATATCAGCCACCACAGTTTCTATTGCAATAGCGTGGGTGTCTAACGTAATATCGACCTCTTTTTCTTGCGCCTTACCGGCCATACTTGCCACAATCTCAGCAAGCTGGCTAGGCAAATCAAACTCAATCGGTTCAATATCTAATTTTCCTGCTTCGATTTTTGAAAAATCTAAAATATCATTGATAATGGTTAGTAACGAACGGGCACTGGAATTTGCAAGGCTTGCATGATGCTCTTGTTCTTTATTCAAGTTGCTTGCGAGTAACAATGACAACATGCCCATGATGCCATTCATTGGGGTACGAATTTCATGGCTCATACTGGCAAGAAATTCTGACTTTAACTGTGCTGATTCTTCAGCTTTTATTTTTGCTTGTTGATTGTATCTCGTGGTATTTTCTTGCTCTGTCACATCACTTTGAAGGCCAAGTATATGAGTAATAATCCCTTTTTCATTAAACACAGGGTTGAGGGTAAGTTGGTTATAAAATGTCGTACCATTCTTTTTATAATTGAGTAAAGTGACGGTAGTCGGCTGCTCATTGGATAAGGCTTTACTAATTGCATTAATCGCCGCGGGATCAGTATCGTTGCCTTGAAGAAAACGACAATTACGCCCCAAAACTTCTTCCGCTGGATAGCCCGTCAGTGTTTCGAATGCTTTATTAACATAAGTGACACGAAAATCTTCATGTTGTGCATCCGCGATAATAATCGATGTTTGTGCCTCATCAATGACCATATTCTTAATCAGCAGTTCAGATTCAAGCTTTTTTGATGCGGTAATATTGGTACCAATAACAACCGCACCCAATAGCTTGCCATGTTCATTTAAATAATCATTTCTCGTCCACCTAATCTGACAGGCTTCTCGATTTTCCATACAGCCATCAACATGATCATAAAGGCGCTCGATAGTAGACGCTTCATTATTTGAGTTGTGAATAAAACTAGCCGGTAATATTTTTTCTAAATCGCGAGGCAGCGTATAGCCAGACGCCGCTAAGAATTGTTCAAGAGAGAGATTACTTAATATTAAATCCCCCTCAACATCGATGACCATAAGAACTTCATCTAGGGAGTTAATAACATTTTCAAATCGATCCCGTGAGATGGCTGTGCGAGCGAGATCTCTTAAAACATCGTCATATTTTCTTCTAATCACCTCAAATTCTCGCGGCTCATTGTCGATAGGCGGTGAATTAGTATAAGTCCCTGTGAAACTTGAAACAGAGCTAATACTACGCTCTAGTTTACCCAGCATATCAGAGACCATTCGAGAGGATAATCTAGTACTATAAAGCGAGCCTATAAGCACGGCCACTAAGGCCATAAACATGAATATAATTAACCAGAACATATCGCGATAGGCTGAGGTAAATGGCTCCAGTGACATCACTCGATTAACGCCAAAAGACTGTTGATGCAGGTACCATTGCTCACTATTAAAATTGTTAAATGATGATCCGGATACCACCTTACTTTGATCAGAACTGAATAATACTTGGTCTTTTTCTCCAACCAATATAATTAAATGATTATCAAAGGCATGACTTACCGCCGCTTGCAGATGTTGAACATAAGTAACAATAGCGCCCTCTGCATAGCTGGAATACACGATAGGCGCGGCGACCATAATGCCATTTTCAGAGTAATCCAAGTATCCCGTTGCTGACTCTAATACACTTGATTGCCAATTGAATTTATCAGAATTCTGCAAATACAGCTCTGTGTTTTTACCGGTGATAATGTCACCGGAGAAATCAGTAAATAAAATGGCAACATTTTCGGTAACAGTCAATTCCAGTGAACGAAAGAAGACAGGCAAGTAGGCATCACGATTACTATCGTCAATAAGGCTGTTTATAATCAGGTCATTTTTAGCGAGATTGTTGACTTGCTGCTGCAGGCTCTCAAGGCTTTTATTGAAATCGACAATGAATTGTTCTGCATAGAACATGTGACGTTTATTGAGTTGGTATTGGGCTAGCCCAGCGGCGACCACAAACATCACCACCGAAAGAACAAAAACCAAGATCAATGACCTTGTTAAAGCTTGCTTACGTATCGTCTTTTCCAAACTTTGCTTTTGCATTAAGGCTAATCCTTTAACGGGGCTAAATTACCCTGAGAATCATAATGAGAGATAATATAATCTTCTGCCCATAACGCATCGTGCTTATCGCTCGTAAAGGGTGGGCTGTAAGTTTTCACCAACCCTTTATGGAGCGACAAATTTTCTAATGCCAATCTAATATCACCGGTTTTTATACTGTTGGCCTGAGTTATTGCTTTTGCAAGTAGGTGGATAAGATCGTATGCGTGAGCAGTGCCCACCGCCCCAGGAATCGATTCCTCGGTAATTCGGGGATCAAACATTTCTTGATAGGCTTCAATGACCTGGCGATTTAGTACGGGATTCGTCGGTTTGGTAAAACTGTAAGTTTGTAAGACATAAAGATTCAGTTTTGCTAGGTCATTCAATCCAACTTCCTCGACAAAATCCCCACTGGCAATGCCCCAATGAGCAATAATGGGCAAGTCTTTAGCGGTTTCCAATTTTAATAGCGATCGAACGGCGACAATTCCTTCAGGGGCATTAGCAACCAGTATAATAGCCTCCGCGCCTTGGCTGACTAAACTGGCTATCTCCTTGGTCATATCTTTTTGACCCCAGTTAAGCCATTCTATGGCCGCGATACTCAAGCCCTTTTCCGCAGACGCAGATGCTATAGACTTTTCATTTGACCGCCCCCAGCCCGTGCGCTCTAGGAGTAGGCCAACCTTACGTACTGCTAGCTTTTTTGCCTGGTTAATTAAAACCTTACCCGCTTCCTCGTCTCTCACTGATATTCGGAAAACGTAATTAGGCTTATAACCATTACTCACGATGGGTGTACCTGCCGCCCAAGGCACCAAGTAAATCATTTTATTGTTGTGAATAATTGGGAGTTCTTTTAGAGCAACAGGGGTATGCACTCCCCCTAATACCGCCACTAAGTCGGACTGTTTACTCAATGCTTTAATATTGGCCATGCCTCTGGCAGGATTACCATGATGATCTTTGATGATCAGCTCTAAAGGCCGATTAAGAACCCCACCGGCGTTATTGATTTCTTCTATGGCGATCATTGCACCGCGCCGTATTGCAATACCACCTTCCTTGGCGCCCGCTGACATATCGGCATCTAAGCCAATATAAAGAGGCGTTTGAGCAAAGGTTAAAGTAGAAAAAAACAGTAACAATAAGGCTTGAGCCATGCGTAGTTCCAAAAAAAACAAAGTTATTCCTAAGTGTAGCCTCACTTTGGGATTATTGTATTGCCTGATACGGTGCCGAACAGCGGGGCTAAATAAGCAGAAAAGTAAGCGATAAAAGATGAGTTTTTGCTATTTTTTAGGCAAAAAAAAGGCCAACCTGAGGCTGACCTTTTTTAGAATTTTTGAATGAACCTTTAACAGCAAAGTACTGTGTTAAATGGTTGCGGGGGCCGGATTCGAACCAACGACCTTCGGGTTATGAGCCCGACGAGCTACCAGACTGCTCCACCCCGCGACATCAGATAGTTAAAGCGTATCTGGGCTACTCAATAATAGGTAATCTATTGTTGAGATTTTTCACGACTTAAAATGGTTGCGGGGGCCGGATTCGAACCAACGACCTTCGGGTTATGAGCCCGACGAGCTACCAGACTGCTCCACCCCGCGACATCAGATA
>JBNMOT010000103.1:0-12101 GCA_051275515.1 Oleispira sp.
GACAGCAAGCATTAAAATTGATCGACAAGGTTCATTTTGATTTATAATACTCAATTTTATTGTTGTTATTATTGTGATTGTATTAAAAGTAACCTAGTTATATGAATCTAAAACTCACTGCAAGCCCGTACAATACGGGCTTTATCATGTCAGCAAGCACCGCAATTATTTGCTTTATTATGCTTATGCCGATTGTCGCTCTGCTCTTCGAGTCTCTATCAAGCATCGTCGCTCCTGATGATAACGATAATACCTTTAGCAACTTGGCTGATAGCGTTTTATTTGAATACATTAAAAACAGCTTAGCCGTGGTGTCAGGCACTTTGATTTTTGCGTGTTTATTCTCCATTGCACCCGCTTGGTGGTGTGCTCGGTATGAGTTTATAGGACGGCGCTACTTGCAATGGATGATGATTTTTCCTCTTGCTATTCCGGCCTACATTTCAGCCTATATTTATACTGATGCGTTAGATTATGCGGGCCCAATACAATCAAGTTTAAGAACACTGTTTGCTTGGCGATCACCTAATGATTATTGGTTTGTAGACATTCGAAGCCGCTGGGGTGCCAGCTTAATGCTAGGACTGGCCCTGTCCCCTTATATTTTTTTATTGCTGCGAAATACTTTTGAACAAGGCTCAAGAACCTTGACCCAAGCCGCTCAATTAATGGGGGCAAGTCCGCGCAAAATATTCTGGACAATCCATCTGCCGCTCGCTCGCCCTGCACTGGCCATTGGCTGTACCTTGGTCGCCATGGAATCGCTAGCAGATTATGGCACCGTTCAGCTGTTCGCTATCAACACATTGACGACCGCCATATACGATAGCTGGCTGGTCTATGGAAGCCTTGCCAGCGCCGCTAAAATCTCATGTTTGACGCTGTTGTTTGTTATTACCCTCACGGCTATTGAGAAAAGGAGCCGTAAAAAGCAGCTGCATTTCGATAGTCGCACCGGAAAAACGAATGAAAGAATAATCGCCAAATATTCTAAAACCTGCTTCATTTGGCTATTTTGTGGTCTCATCTTTTGTCTTGGTTTTCTAATTCCCCTAATAACACTTGTAAGCTATTGCTCGGATTACTGGTTTGAAAACATCAATGGCAATGTCTGGCAACATGGCCAAAGTACTTTTATCTTAGCCACTTGTGCCGCTTTGATCGCCACTCTATTGGCAATTTTATTCAACAGTCAGCAGCGCTTTTTACCGAATGTTAAAAACCAAACTCAGCTAAGCTTGTCGTCTTTAGGGTATGCAATCCCTGGCACGGTTCTGGCCATTGGAATCCTCATTCCACTGGGACAGCTCGATGTCTGGGTTAATTCCTTGATTCAATGGCTAGGCTTTAAAAAAGTTGGACTGATATTTTCAGGCACCAGCTTTGCGTTGATACTGGCCTTTGTTATTCGATTCGCAGCCATTAGTAACGGCAGCATTCAAGCGGCTTATAAGCAAATGCCTACCAATCTTGATGCGGCTTCAACCATGCTTAAAGCTTCTCGATTTAAAACATTCCGTAAAATTCACCTACCGATCATGCGACCCGCATTGATCAGTGCTTTTTTATTGGTGTTCATCGAATGTGTTAAAGAACTGCCCGCATCTCTGTTATTACGACCTTTTGACTTTGAGACTCTGGCAACCTATGTTTATCAGTTTGCGTCAGACGAACAATTAGAACATGCTGCTTCGAGTGCACTGCTCATTGTCGTCGTCAGTTTACTCCCTATCCTGTTGCTCACTCGCAATCAGAAAATGAAATAGCTTATGCCTAGTGAAAGATAGCCGTGCGTTAGCAATGGAAGATTAAAATATGAGTAATAACAATTACGCACAAAAGAACATAACTGCACTCGAATTATTCAATATTCAGTTAGCAATTGGTGAACAAAAAATATTGCAAGCGCTAACCTTTGATTTATCAGAAGGTGAAATACTTTGCCTGCTAGGCCCTAGTGGGTGTGGTAAAACAACGGCCTTAAAAACGATTGCAGGATTGTCTATTCCTCAACAGGGCCAGATTAGTTTATTTGGCCATGCCGTTTTTTCGGACAATGACATAAACCAACCACCGGAGCAGCGCTCAATTGGTTTTATTTTTCAAGACTACGCGCTATTCCCACACATGACCGTTGCCCAGAACATAGCCTACGGACTCTCGAACCTGAACGCACAAGAAAAAAGATTACGCATTAAAGAAAGTCTAGAGTTGGTTGAACTAACAGACCTTGAACATCGCTACCCCCATGAGTTATCAGGAGGACAACAGCAACGTATTGCCGTTGCTCGAGCCCTAGCGCCCAAACCAAAACTTTTGTTAATGGACGAGCCTTTTTCCAATATTGATGGCCAAGTCAAACGCCGCATGATGGCAGATTTACGCAGGCTCTTAAAAAAACACAACATCAGCTGTATTTTTGTTACCCACGCCAAAGAAGAAGCTTTTGCCTTTGCTGATAAAACAGCCGTGATGATCGATGGCCATATTGAACAACTCGATATTCCAGCAAAAGTATTTAACCAACCGAATACACTTACCGTTGCAGAATTTATGGAGTCCGGTAACCTCGCTACTCTAAAACACAGCCAACAAGTACTTGATAGAATTCCAGCTAAATGGCCTAGAGACATCGACAACAGTGGCTATTGGTTGTTTAAACCTCAGCACTTAATTCTTAGACGTAGCCTGCTAAACACCGGGATAGTGCTAATTGACAGTACTTATATTGGACGCGGCTATCAGCATGAGATTGCCATTCGCCTAACAAAGAGTCGCCTTGCGTCGACGACCATCTGGAAAGCAGAGACGGAGGTAGCGTTAGACATTGCTATTGGCGAAAACATTGCACTTGAATATGCTGAACAGCCTCATTGGCTTCAGAAGTAAAAAATAGTCAGCTAAGATACTGATTCTGCTTTATAATAAATTCACTCAATAATAAATTCGGTTTATATGGTATCAATGTTCACCCATTCAATAACGAAACGTATCCTCATTTTATTCAGTTGCTGCTTAGCAATATCAGGCGTACAGGCCAACTGGGGAACCACGGTTGCTGAAGATGATACTAGCATCAACTTGGGCACTGACATCCAGTGGGTTGAAGACGATACGAATACGCTAACGTTTGAGCAAATTCAACGACTTCCTCTAGAAGCATTCCATAAGGGTTCTCAATATACCTTTAATCGGGGTTACACCTCATCCGGCTATTGGTTGCGTTTTCGTTTAAACCTACCCATAGAGCTTATTAATAGCCAATGGCTATTAGAAATCCCTTTCCCACTATTAGATTATGTGGCGCTGTATTCCCCAGATAAAAACAATGCGTATTCAGTTATCTACACCGGCGATCGAAGCACATTCTCTCAGCGTGATTTAAATACCACTGACTTTGTGTTCAAATTAACACCTGAACAAAAAAATAACGTTTATTATCTACACGTTAAAACAAAAGACAGCCTACAAGTACCTTTGCACCTATGGCATGTTGATCACTTCCCTAAACACACTGCCTATATAAGCGGCCTACAAGGCATTTATTTTGGCATCATGCTCGTTATGATTCTGTACAATTTATTTATTTATTTATCAGTTCGTGAACGCAGCTACCTTTATTACATTAGTTACATTAGTATATTTACTCTTTTTCAAGCGAGCATTCAGGGTTTCAGCTTCGAGTATATTTGGCCGAATCAAACCAACTGGGCCAATATAAGTATTCCATTCCTAGGGGTTTTATCACTGTTTTTCGCATCACTTTTTGCGCGCAGTATTTTACAAACCCATTTATTACTCCCAAGGGTTGATAAAGGACTTGTACTGATTGCAGTATCCCTATTCTGCATATTGCCTGTGATACTGTTCGCTGATTATGATGTGGGCATTATTTCTGCACTTTTCTGTACTTTTATCTTTTTTAATCTGGTATTAGTAATTTCATGCTTGGCTGCTTTTAAAGGCAATCGAACAGCAAAAGTATTTGTAGTCGCTTGGGCTATTTTCTTAATTTCAGGCGTCATCAACATGCTGGGGGCATTAAACGTATTACCCATTGAATACGCTAGCCAAGTTGCTTTACAAATAGGCTCTGTCATTGAAGTTATTTTATTATCACTTGCTCTGGCCGACCGCATTAATATAATTGAAAAAGAAAAAGTAGAAATAGAAACAAAGTCTCGTGAAACATTGCTCCAAGCCAATATTCAATTAGAAAATAGTAATCGGTTAAAAGATGAGTTTATTGCGACCATAAGTCATGAAATACGTACGCCTATGAACGGTGTATTGGGCTCTGCTCAATTGCTGTTAGATACCAAACCGGATAAGTACCAATCACTGTATATTGATACGATTAATCGCTCTGGACAAACACTGCTAGAAATTCTCAATAATATTCTCGACTATTCTCAAATTGAAGCCGATAAATTAGAGCTGGAACCCATTGAATTTGAACTGGAAAAAATAATTAATGAATGCGCTGAATTTTTCAGTGTGATTGCCAGCCAAAATAATGTGAAGCTCTTTGTCAGAATTCATCGCAATACCCCTAAAAGAATAATTTCTGACCCTGTTCGCTTTAAACAAATCTTGCTAAACCTCATAGGTAATGCGTTTAAGTTCACTTCACGCGGCCAGGTTGTTGTTCATGTGCAATTATCTGAAAACTCAAATAATAAACTTTATATTGAAGTAGAAGACAGTGGCTGCGGATTAACTTACGAACAACAAAACATTCTATTCAAGCCTTTTGTACAAGTGGATTCCAGTTGCTCTCGTGAAAAAGGGGGTACAGGACTTGGTTTAGCCATCAGTAAGAAATTGTCGCTATTAATGCAAGGCGATATCGGTGTTCATAGCTTACCCGGAAAAGGCGCAACGTTTTGGTTTACGGCAGTAATAAAGATAACCGAAAAAGAAACAAATAATCGTTTTTTTAGTGATAAAAGCGTCTGCTTATTGTTATCCAGTAAATATCAAGAAACGTTAATACAAGAGCAACTGCAAGACTGGGGAATTAATATAATCAGCCGTCACATGTTGCAATACGACAATGAAATAAACGTTATTAGTGACAACGCCAACCTACCGGAATTATTAAATTTAGGTATTTCTACGCAAAACATTATTATCATTTCTGACAGCACGCATAAGCTCGATGAGGCTGTTCGCATTGTAACGTCGCCTATAACACCTCAAAAATTACGCTTTGCATTAAGGTCTTCTGACGCTTCATTATCAGTATCAAGTTTGCAGAATGAGCGAAAGCATACAGAAAATAAAACACCTAATTTCTCTCAACTCCGCGTATTGGCGGTCGACGATAACAGCGTCAACCAACTGATTATTAAAAAGATGCTTAGTAAATACAAAATTGAAGCAGACATCGCCGTTGGCGGTTTGGATGCGATGGGGTTTATTCGAGGACAGAAAAAACAGTATGATTTAATTCTAATGGATATTGAAATGCCAATAAAGGATGGCTATCAGACAACCCGTGACATTCGTCAATACGAACTTGAACACAATTTAGAACCCAGCAAAATTGTTGCCGTTAGCGCTCATTCAATGAAAGAATCTCGTGGCAAAGCGTTACTTTCTGGGATGGATGATTTTTTGAACAAGCCCATCGATCAAAATATTTTGATCGATGTACTGACAATGACTCAAACTCAGTCTTCAACACTCCAGTAACTTATGAATGATCTTTCACACCGTTCTGTGATGCACTTAATTATTTCCATACCGTCTAAATAAGCGAATTCACTGGCGCAAAATATCTATCCGATTTCAAAAGATACATCACCTTTAATCAATAGAATAATTTTTTAGTCGTTCGATAATACTACACGTGATTTATCAATAATTAACTAGGAAGAAATTCTAAAAATATTATTGCATTATTTGAATTGAATCGAATCAATATAAAGAAGTAGCAGAATTTTTAATTATGAAATTGCATATAGTCTTCCATGACTGATGCAATAATCAAATAAGCAGAGTTGTACGATGTGAATTGTTAATTCATCACCGCTTATAACATTTAATAGGTGATTTAACGCCTGCCCAATCTCACATCAAAACCAGCCGCCTCTAACGCGCACTGTAAGTCCTGACGCTTACTCGGTACTTCAATTCGAATAGTAGGAATATCTCGACGCAATGGATAGTTTTTACGCAACAAATCGAATTGCTCTCTCATCGCTTGAGGCTCGCCTCCGGTACGCAATAACGTTGAACGCATAATACCGTCATCAACGCGTACTTCGTAGCCCGCTCGAATAGCCGTGCGCAATGCTTGATGCACTGGCACACTGTCACCAAATTTGATTTTTTTAATCGTTGGTTCAGGTAAGTATTGCGCTAATTTGTTACGTATAGGCAGACCAAAAGTTTGACAACAAGCCTGATAGATTTGCTCGGTACCCCGCATTTTTCCATCTAACGAATAACCCGCAATGTGCGGAGTCGCTAACATACAGCGATTCATTAATTGAAGATCTAAATTAGGCTCGCCTTCCCAAACATCAATAATGCTTTCAAAATAACCATGGCTGCTCATGTGAGCCTTAAGAGCCTCATTATCGACCACAGAACCTCGACAGCTATTAATTAAGCACGCATTGGGCTTCATCTGCTGCAAACGCTGTTCGTTAATTAGATGATAAGTTGCATGTTCAGCCGCTTCTGAAGTCTGCGTTATTGGAATATGCAGGCTCACAACGTCGGCTTTTAAGGCGTCATCCAGACTTGATAACTTGCCCACGTCTGAGGCTACTTTAAAAGGATCTACCGCAATAACGGTCACGCCCATCGCTTCTAAGCGACGGCGTAAACGTAAACCCACATTACCCACGCCAATAATAGCGACCGAGATATCTTGAAATATCTGATCACGCTTATCAATTAATACGCTGATCGCACTGAGTATATAATCAACCACCGCTTCCGCATTGCAGCCTGGAGCACTCGAGAAGGCGATTTTTTGCTGGTTGTTAGCAGCACGTTGCTGATTTATCGCCTCTAGATGCACTAAATCGACATGATCTGTTCCAATCGTACAAGTACCAATGAATTTAACCGGACTGTTCGTTATTAATGCCTCATTCACCTGAGTTACCGAACGCACCAAAAGAATATCCGCGTCTTTCACATCCTCGCTCGTCATAGTACGACCCGCGACTTTACGAATTTCACCAAATTCACTGAAGAATTGTTCTAATAAAGGAATGTTCTCATCGGCAACAATTTGCACTAGGCTATCCTCAGCATTCGCTGTCATAAAGTGTTTATTAATTAATGACCATTCTCACTCAGCTTTGAGTCAGCGTCCATAGGCAAAAATACGATTTTCTAATGCCTTTTTCATACAACCCCCTATTTGGTCAAAACATAGTCTATTATGATCAGTCATAACGGGCTTATTTAAGAGAATGAGTGTTTTTCAATCACATTCACTTAGTGAATAGCGAATATAAGCTAAATAGGGCATATTTATAGGCAATGTGAGCTTTGCCTTTCTTAACGCGCCACGCCACATGTTTTATACTAACGATGCTAAAATTTTTGGCCGGCTTTGTTGTTTTTTGAAAAAAACAGAGCGGTCGCTTCAGCCAGACTCATTTTGGATGGCTGCAGACATAATAAAAGAGGATTCAACCGTGTTAGAAGCATATTGCACGCCTCCGGTCACGGACAAAACCGCTTAAATAGAAAGCGGTTTTTTAATAGTCATTATTATAACTTGAGTGAGAGATTCCTATGAGCTTGTATACAGAATACCTAGAAGAAATTGAGGTTCGTAAAAACGACCTTGGCTTAAACCCAAAGCCTATTGATACCGCTGATCTTTTATCAGAAATCATTGCTCAGATTAAAGATACTGGCAATGCAGCGCGCGCAGCTTCTCTAGACTTCTTCATCTACAATACGATTCCGGGTACTACCAGTGCTGCTGTCGTTAAAGCAGCGTTCTTGAAAGGCATCGCTCTTGGTAAAGAGACTATTGCCGAAATCACGGCTGAATTTGCTCTTGAGCAACTGTCTCACATGAAAGGCGGCCCTTCTGTTGAAGCGCTACTAGACATCGCGCTTTCTGACGATGCACAAGCTAAAGCCGCTGGCGAAGTTCTAAAGTCTCAGGTATTCCTTTACGAAGCTGACACATCTCGCCTTGCTGACGCTTTCAAAGCGGGCAATGCCATCGCTAAAGACGTTTTAGAAAGCTACACAAAGGCCGAGTTCTTTACCAAGCTTCCTGAAATCGACGAAAAAATCGACGTAGTGACTTACATCGCAGCTGAAGGTGACATCTCTACTGACCTTCTTTCTCCAGGTAACCAGTCTCACTCTCGTGCCGACCGTGAATTGCACGGCCAGTGCATGATTACTCCTGAAGCTCAGCAAGAAATTGTTGCTCTAGGTAAGAAGCATCCGAATGCTAAAGTGATGCTAATCGCTGAAAAAGGCACTATGGGTGTGGGTTCTTCTCGTATGTCTGGCGTAAACAACGTTGCACTTTGGGCGGGTAAGAAGACGTCTCCTTACATCCCATTCATCAACAACGCACCAGTAGTTGCGGGAACTAACGGTATCGCTCCGATCTTCCTTACGACTGTTGGTGTAACCGGCGGTATCGGTCTTGACCTTAAAAACTGGGTTAAAAAAGTAGACGCTAACGGCAACGTCGTTAAAGATGCTAACGGCGACAACGTATTAGAAGAAGCGTATTCTGTTGCTACCGGTACTGTTTTCACGATCGATACGAACGCTAAAAAGCTTTTCAATGGCGATGTAGAAGTTGCTGATGTTGCTGACGCTTTCTCTCCTCAGAAAGTTGAATTCATGAAAGCGGGCGGTTCTTATGCTTTGACTTTCGGTAAGATGCTACAAGCATTTGCTGCTGAAACTTTGGGTATTAAAGCACCTTCTGTATTTGCTGCTTCCAAGGAAATCTCTATTGCAGGCCAAGGCCTTACGGCTGTTGAAAAAATCTTCAACCGCAACGCAGTAGGCGTAGCATCTTCTACTCCTCTTCATACGGGTTCTGACGTTCGCGTTAAAGTGAACATCGTAGGTTCTCAAGATACGACAGGTCCGATGACTTGCCAAGAACTTGAGTCTATGGCGGCTTCTACTATTGCTCCAAGTGTTGATGGTGCCTTCCAGTCTGGTTGTCACACTGCATCAGTATGGGACAACAAAGCTAAAGCTAATACCCCTAAGCTAATGGCATTCATGAACGACTTCGGCGTAATCACTGCACGTGATCCGAAAGGCGTTTATCACTCAATGACTGACGTAATTCACAAAGTATTGAACGACATCACTATTGATGATCGCGCAATCATCATCGGTGGTGACTCGCATACTCGTATGTCTAAGGGCGTCGCCTTCGGTGCTGACTCTGGTACGGTTGCGATTGCATTGGCGACTGGCGAATGTGCTATGCCAATCCCTGAGTCTGTTAAAGTGACCTTTAAAGGCCACATGAAAGACCACGTTGATTTCCGTGATGTTGTTCACTCAACTCAAGCACAAATGCTTAACAAGTTCGGCGAAAACGTTTTCCAAGGCCGCGTAATCGAAGTTCAAATCGGAACGTTGCTTGCTGACCAAGCGTTTACCTTCACTGACTGGACTGCAGAAATGAAAGCTAAGGCTTCTATCTGTATTTCTACCGACGATACTTTAGTTCAGTCTTTAGAACTATCGAAAGCGCGTATCCAGATCATGATCAACAAGGGCATGGATAACGCTGCCAACATGCTTCAAGGTCTTATCGATCTTGCTGACAAGCGTATTGCAGGTATCCAGTCTGGCGAAGAACCAGCACTTGCTCCAGATGACACGGCTAAGTACTTCGCTGAAATGGTTGTTGATCTAGACTTGATCGACGAGCCAATGATTGCTGACCCAGACGTAAACAACGAAGACGTTTCAAAGCGTTATACGCACGATGTTATCCGTCCAGCGTCCTTCTACGATGGCCGTAAAGTTGATTTAGGCTTTGTGGGTTCTTGCATGGTTCACAAAGGCGACATGCAAATCATCGCCGCGATGCTGCGTAACCTAGAGAAGAAAGGTCCTATCACGTTCAAATCTCCTCTCGTTGTAGCGCCACCTACTTACAATATCGTTGACGAACTAAAAGCTGAAGGCGATTGGGATGTCCTAGCGAAATACGCGGGTTTCACTTTCGATGATACGAATCCAAAGGAAGCAGCGCGTACTAAGTACGAAAACATCATGTACCTAGAACGCCCTGGTTGTAACCTATGCATGGGCAACCAAGAGAAAGCAGAAGCAGGTGATACTGTTCTTGCCACCTCTACCCGTCTTTTCCAAGGCCGTGTTGTAGAAGACTCTACTGAGAAGAAAGGTGAATCTCTACTAGGTTCAACGCCAATGGTTGTATTGGCTAGCATATTAGGCCGCTTCCCAACACTTGCTGAGTACAAAGAATCGGTTGATGGTATTAACCTAACAAGCTTCGCGCCTCCGTCTGAAGACCTAGCGCGTCCAGCAATTCCTCTTAAAGCTGTTTAACTGACGTACAGGATGTACTAATGCCGAGTAGGACATGGATGTCCAAGAACGGCCTTTAATAAATTAAGAAGTCTAGCTGTACTTTTGTTAAGTATAAGCTAGGCTCTTTCTTAAGAGCAAAATGAGTGACTAGAATAAAGGATTAGAAAGACGCACAAAAAGATGGATGACGAAGAGTGGATTTATACGGTTAAGCTTAACTTGTATATGCAGCTCACCGATTTGATCGGCTTCTACTGACTGATACTGAAAATTTATATTACTGATTGCTTAAAAAACCGCTTACCTTGATTCTTATAATGAAAAGGGGAAGCGGTTTTTTTATGCCTAAAATAACACTGTAACCTAATTCAGTGAGTAACAATCTAACGTAAATTATTACTGGATATTCTCAGAGCACGTATTTAATCTCTATTGAATAAGTTTGGGAAGCGTATTTTTATATAGGTGAACGATGACATACGTTGGCACTAACCTATACAGACTGACAAACGACAAAGAAACAATTGAGCTCTGCATTTTCACCAAACCCAATTAAGGGCGTGTCTAATCTTACATGTGAATCATCAAGTTCTTTTTCTTCTGCTGCAAACACAGCATAACCCTGCACATCTTCACTCAGGTTCTCGTTAAGCAAAATGGCCTTTGCTTCGGTGATGGTGACACCGTCAGGCGATTGCTCATCAAAGTGTAATAAACACTCTTTATCTTCTGAATCTATTTCAATCTTAGTCACTGGCAAAGCATTACCGAACTCCTCCGCTTCACCATTTTCGTTTAGGGTCACTTTTAAAACGTGTAAACGGAAGTGTTCTTCTACTTCGGTTTGAACTTCAAACTCTAGCAGTAAATCTCTGACATGTTTACTCATGAACAATTTCCTTGTTGAGGCTAACCACTTAACTTTAACGATATAATGGAGTACTACTTATAATGATCATTACAACGACAATTCAACGCAAATCGCACAATGCGCATCATTGGCGGCATATATAATTTGATTGTCTTTAAGCGGATACGCGCCCCAGTTTGATTTCTGAGCGCCCTTGCCTAAACGAGCGTTAAGCACCATGGCGACTGCAGCCCTAGCGCCAATACGATTTTTTTCACCCGCTATTTTTTTTAACTTAACCGATAAATCGTCTGTATTGACGATATAAATATTGAGCTTGTCACGCAGCTCTTTATTATCGCCATTAAGACCGAAGCCTACTTTTTTTATACTTGGGTTACTTAAAATTTTACCTGCACAGGATACCGCAAAAGGAAAACGAGTTGGGAATAGATACGCTGCTGTCTTGGTCGCCAGCTGGATTAACGTTGGGCCCGGGCTAATATCACCTTTAATAAAAATAGGTTTACTTTCTGTATCAAACCCAAGACACACTTCATTCTCTAGCACTTTTAATGCCTGTTCAGCATCCCGTTCATTTTCAATGATCTTAATATCTAGAAGACAAAGGCCCACATACAAAGGTAACTCTCTTATCTGATCCTTAGTAGGGCGTTCCATATTATTTTTCATTAGTACTCAATTCGTAGACGCAGAC
>JBNMOT010000104.1:0-11988 GCA_051275515.1 Oleispira sp.
TGTAAAAGTCGTGATTACCGCTGATGAAGGCGTACGCGGTGGAAAAACAGTTCCGCTTAAAAAGAACGTTGATGAAGCCTTAACTCATCCGAGTGTGAATACGGTTGAAAAAGTGATTGTGGTAAGGCGTACCGGAATCGAAATAGAATGGCACAAAAACCGTGATATTTGGTATGCAGATGCCATCGCAAAAGAATCTACTCATTGCCAGCCTGCGGAAATGCGCGCCGAAGATCCCCTTTTTATCTTGTACACATCAGGTTCAACAGGAAAACCAAAAGGCGTCGTGCATACCACGGGTGGCTATATGGTTTATGCCTCGTTAACCCATGAGTATGTATTTGATTATCACGAAGGTGACGTGTATTGGTGTACGGCGGATGTTGGCTGGATTACCGGTCACACTTATTTAGTGTATGGGCCATTAGCCAACGGTGCTATCTCGTTGATGTGTGAAGGTGTACCCAATTACCCCAGCATTAACCGCGTATCACAAATCGTCGATAAGCATGCCGTCAATATTCTTTATACGGCACCCACCGCCATACGAGCATTAATGGCGGAAGGGGATGCCGCGGTTGCTGATACCACGCGAGACTCGTTAAGAATTCTCGGTACGGTAGGGGAGCCGATTAATCCTAAAGCTTGGGAGTGGTATTACCGCACCATGGGTGAAGAAAGATGCCCTATTGTTGATACGTGGTGGCAAACTGAAACGGGTGGCATCATGATTACGCCATTACCCGGTGCAACGGCTCTAAAGCCAGGTTCTGCCACGCGTCCGTTTTTTGGTGTTCAGCCTGCCTTGGTTGATGCTGAAGGCAGTTTAGTCACGGGCGCGGGTGAGGGGAATCTGGTGATGCTCGATAGTTGGCCGGGACAATCACGCACCTTGTTTGGCGATCACGAACGTTTTATGCAAACGTATTTTTCGACGTATGCGGGGATGTATTTTACGGGGGATGGTGCTCGCCGGGATGAAGATGGATATTATTGGATCACCGGTCGTGTTGACGACGTGCTTAATGTCTCGGGGCATCGCATGGGAACGGCTGAAATAGAAAGTGCTTTGGTTGCGCATCCTAGCGTTGCAGAAGCGGCGGTCGTTGGTTACCCTCATGATATTAAAGGACAAGGTATTTATGTGTATGTGTCGTTGAATAAAAGTGAGTTGATTTCAGATGCTGCGGCCAATGATGCGCTGGTATTAGAGTTGAAACAGTGGGTTCGTCAAGACATAGGGGCTATTGCCACGCCTGATTTAATTCAATTAACGTCAGGGTTACCCAAAACACGTTCGGGTAAAATTATGCGCCGTATTTTGCGTAAAATTGCTGAGAACGAATTTGACACATTGGGTGATACTTCAACATTGGCTGATCCATCCGTCGTGGATGAGTTGATTAAAAACAGAGTTAATCGCTAGTTTTACGACTATGAGCAGTCTGATTTGAGACTGCTCTTCTTTTCCTTCTTTCTTTTAGTTTAGTTTAGTTTAGTTGGTGTTCTTCACCCTTATAATACGCTTCAACTTTAGGATTCATGATTTTAAACCAAAGTGGTGGGAATAATGCCAATACCACCATGGTAGCGTAACCACTAGGGAGTTGAGGGCTGACATCGTGATGACGCAACACTTGGTAACGACGTTTAGGATTAGCGTGATGATCTGAATGGCGCTGCAGTTGAAATAGAAATAAATTGGTCAGTAAGAAGTTACTATTCCAAGAATGTTCTACATTCGTGCGCTCGTAACGGCCATTTTCTAATTTTCTACGATGCAGGCCATAATGTTCAATGTAGTTGATTACTTCCAGCAGTGAAAAGGCAATAAAACTTTGGGCAAAGAAATACGCGACACCCGTCCAGCCCCAAAGTGCTCCGCAGATAGCGGCAAAAATAAAGCTGATACCATACCACCAGATCAATTCATTGCTAAAGCTCAGCAAACCTTTGCCTTTTCGTTTCAATTTTTTAGATTCTAACGCCCAAGCATTCTGAAAATTATGCAGATAGGCATGAGGCAAAAATTTGTACAGACTTTGGCCGTAACGAGAAGACGAAGCGTCGTCTGGTGTTGAAACGTTAACATGGTGACCACGTACGTGTTCAACTTTAAATCCACCGTAAGTGACGCATGCAAACAGCAATCCGCCTGCCCACTGCTCAATAAGTGGGTCTTTATGTATTAACTCATGGCCGACGTTGATCGCCACAATAGCCCCAACGGTTCCTATTGACAGGACCCAGCCTAGTTGACCAATCCAAGTAATATCGGCCGACATTAAAATATGGCCACCGTAGAAGATCGTAGCCACTTGCATCGGCAAGCACAGCAGGGTGAGTATGCGGTAGAAAACTTCTTTTGAAAGTTCAGGAACTTGAGTTTGCTCATCTGGATTAACGGGATCTTGGCCAATGATATGGTCCAGAAACGGCACAAGAACAAAGACAAAAATCATCGTAGTGAACGCAAATACATCCATGTGGCCGTAATGATTACCCAGCCATACGGACGCTAAAATCACGAGTGAAGGAAGTGTTACCAGTAGATAAGCGTATTTTTTTATTTTTATAATGAAATCTAGAGCATTCGGTTGAGTTGATAGTGATGAGCTCATATTCTTCTCCTTTGGAGTACATTCCAAATATTGTTATTTTGTAGGATTGTAGGACAATATTAGAGTAGGTAAGATTATATTGCAAGACATGGCTGTAAAGTAATCAATAAATACGCAATTCAATGAGTTTTTAGGGTTTACGCTCTTGGGCTTCATTAATTAATTAAAAATAGTGTAAAAGGCTTTTACATAAGGCTTTCAGCGTTAAGCGGCTGTGGTAGAATTAGTTTTTTGTATATTCATCTGGTAGATGAAGGATGAGTAGCTAACCTGATGAGTTTTAATACGTCCAAAAGCATGGCTGAGCAGATTGCTCAGTACTTGGCTAATCAAATAATTACGGGTCAACGCGTTGCTAATGAACGTATTCAGGAACTTAAAGTTGTTGATGAGCTTGAAGTTAGTCGAGGTTCTGTTCGTGAAGCGTTATTGTTGATGGAAAGAAGGCACCTCGTCGATATACTGCCAAGACGTGGGGCGATGGTGGCCGAAATAAGCGCGGACTCTGTTGAAAATCTATTTGATGTGTTTGGGGTTTTGATTACTCGTTTGGCGATATTAGTGGCTCAACGTTGGCAGGGCAATGAATTAGAAGCACTTGTTAAGCATCTAAAAGTATTGCAAACCATGGCCGAGCAAAAAGACCGCGAAGAGTTTATGGCACAAGTATTCACATTATTGAGTATGGCCTATCCATTGGCGCGCAACGAATACTTGCATGAAGTGCTATCGAATATGCAGCCCGCAGTACACAGATGTTATGCATTGGCGCAACGATATAAGCCTAATGATGGTCAAGCGGCACTGGTTTTCTTCTCTGCACTTATGAGAGGGGTCACGACCCGAAAAACTGAATTGTTGCCAGGTGCAGTAAAACAGTATTTTGATCATCAGCTAGCGCTTGTATTGGCCGCTATTGATGATAACAAAAAGATTAATATGAACGTTAATAATAAGTAGGTCAGAATTTCTAAATATTCATTGGAATTTCAGTGAATCATCTGACGCGAGTATCGAATAAAAAATAATTAATTAGGATAGACAGGTTATGCGCCTAAAGGCCATCAAACTGGCAGGATTTAAATCGTTTGTAGATCCCACTTATATACCGTTTCCAACTAATATGACGGGTATTCTTGGACCAAATGGCTGTGGAAAATCAAATACCATTGACGCAGTGCGTTGGGTTATGGGTGAAAGCTCTGCGAAGAACCTGCGGGGTGAATCGATGACAGACGTTATTTTTAACGGTTCGGCGCAGCGTAAACCGGTTGGCAAAGCCAGTGTTGATCTTATTTTTGATAACAGTGACGGCACTTTGCGTGGCGAGTATGCCGCTTTTTCAGAGGTGGCTTTGCGCCGCCAAGTGACACGTGAAGGTCAATCAACTTATTATTTAAACGGCACCAAATGTCGTCGTAAAGACATTACCAATATTTTCTTAGGCACGGGTTTAGGAGCGCGTTCTTATTCGATTATCGAACAAGGCATGATCTCGCGCTTGATTGAATCGAAGCCAGAAGAACTGCGGGTTTTTATTGAAGAAGCCGCGGGTATCTCAAAATATAAAGAACGTCGCCGCGAGACCGAAAATCGCATGCGTCGTACCAATGAAAACTTAGAACGCCTACAAGATATTCGCGATGAAATGGAGCGTCAATTAGCGCACCTTTACCGTCAAGCCCAAGCCGCCGAAAAATACAAAGAATACAAGGCCGAAGAACGCCTTAAAAAAGGTCAGTTGCAAGCCTTGAAATGGCAAGTGCTTGATGTTGATTACCGCAAGCGTGAATTAGAAATTGCCGAACTGGATATGCAGTTTGAAGCCAAAATGGCTCAGCAAACCTCTGCAGATACCGCGATTGAAGAGCGCCGCGAAAGCCATCATGAACGCACCGACGTTTTTAATAAGGCGCAAGGCAAGTATTATGAAGTCGGTTCTCAGATAGCGCGCCAAGAGCAAAAACTTGAACACCAAGCGCAAATGAGCTTGCAGTTGTCTCAAGACCTCGCCGAAACTGAGAAGGGTATTTTAGAAACCCAGCGTGCATTAGAAGATGATCAACTCAAGCTTGAAGACGTCAATGAAGAGCTGATAATGCTGGAGCCTGAGCTAGAAGTTTTATTGGCCGGCGAAGAAGAAGCCGGTGAAGAATTAATTCTCGCCGAAGAATCCATGCAAGATTGGCAACGCAGTTGGGATGAATTTACTCAAAAAGCCAGTGCACCTGCAAGGCAAGCGGAAGTCGCGCAAAGCCGTATTCAAAATCTAGAACAACAGCTCACGCGCCTGCAGCAACGCATTGAACGTTTGGACGAAGAAAAACGTCAACTTATTTCAAACCCTGAAGCTGAAGAAATCTTATTCTTACAAGAGCAAATTTCAGAACATGAAATGCAGCTCGAAGAACAACACATGTCGGGCGCTAACTTTGGTGAGCAGGTTAACGTTCAGCGCGAAGGTATTGAGAACCTGCGTCGTAAACTCGATGAAGGTCGTGGTGAACTGCAACAAGTACAAGGGCGAAAGGCTTCGTTAGACGCGTTGCAACAAGCTGCCAAAGGTGAAGGAAATACAGCGGTAAGCCACTGGTTAGAAAGCCATCAGCTTTCCCGTAAGGCGCGCTTATCAGAAAAGATTCACGTTGAAAGTGGCTGGGAAAAAGCCGTTGAAATGGTGATGGGTAATTACTTACAAGCCGTTATTATTGATGATCTTGATCCGGTTCAGCATTGGGTTGACGGTTTAAAAGATGGCGAAGTTATTTTATGGTCAGGTGCTCAGAGTCATCAGTCTTCTGCATTAGACCGTCGTTTATTATCAGCCAAGGTCAGTGGCGATCAAAACGTCCACTCATTATTGGCCAAGGTACAAATCGCTGATGATCTCACGCAGGCGATGTCTCGTCGTCAACTGTTAGCAGAAGATGAATCAATTATTACCCCAGAAGGATTGTGGTTAGGAAAGTCTTGGCTGAGAGTGGCCAAAGACGGCGAAGGCAATGGCGGTATACTGGCGCGTCAGCAAGAATTAGAAGCACTTGAAATACGTTTTGAAGATTTAGACATCAGTGTCGAAGAGTGGGAGGTGGACTTGGAGGCAGAGCAACTTAAGCTTCGAAACCTTGAACAGCAACGTGAAATACAACAAAAAGAAATGGCTTCTTATGCGCGTCAGTTAGCAGAGTTTCAATCTCAGCTATCCGGTAAACAAGCGCGTGCAGAACAGTTAGCACTGCGTACTGACAAAATTAATAGTGAGCTAGAAGAAGTCAATGAACTACAGACTCTAGAGCGAGAGCAAATCGCTGAGGCGCGTATTCAGTGGCAAGAAGCCATGGAAAATATGGACCAAGATGCCGATCAGCGCAGCCGTTTGCAATCAGAGCGTGAGAATACGACGACGCGCATTGAAAGTGCTCGCATGAACGCTCGTCAAGAAAAAGATCAAGCTCACCAGTTACAGTTACGTCATCAAGGCTTCAGTAACCAGCAGCAAAGTTTGTCACAAGCGGTTGAGCGATTGCATCAGCAGATGCACCGCATTCAAGAGCGCAAGTCACAGATCCAGCAAAATCAAAATCGTGATCATGACTCTGATCTCGACGAATTAAAAATGCAGCTAGAAGAGCTGCTAGAAAAGCGTCTTGATGCAGAACAAATCATGAGCGATGCCCGCCGTAAATTAGAAGCAGTGGATGCCGAGCTAAGACAATTTGAAAAAGATCGAGGCATTGCAGAGAAAGCGGGTTTAGATTTAAGGACTAAGTTGGAACAAGTGCGGATGGAGACTCAATCACTTGAAATACGCCGTAATAGTTTAGTTGAGCAGCTTATAGAAGATGATCTAACCCTGGAAGGGGTGCTTGAAAGCTTACCGCACGACGCCGATATCCAATCGTGGAGCGAAGAACTTGAGCGTATTGCCGAACGCATACGTCGTTTAGGGGCGATTAACTTAGCCGCGATTGATGAATATAAAATTCAATCAGAGCGTAAAGTGTATCTGGATGCTCAGCATGAAGATTTAGAAAAAGCCTTAGCAACTCTGGAAAACGCCATTCATAAAATTGACCGTGAAACCAAAACACGTTTTAAAGAAACCTTTGATAAGGTGAATTCTGGGCTAGCCGAATTGTTTCCGAAGGTGTTTGGGGGTGGTCACGCCAGTTTAGAACTGATCGGTGATGATCTGCTCAATTCAGGTGTCGCGATCATGGCTTCGCCTCCGGGTAAAAAGAACAGCACGATTCATTTACTCTCGGGTGGCGAAAAAGCATTAACTGCGATTGCGTTGGTCTTTTCAATTTTTAAACTAAACCCTGCACCTTTTTGTATGCTGGATGAGGTTGATGCTCCTTTAGACGATGCGAATGTTGGGCGTTATGCGCGACTGGTAAAAGCCATGTCAGAAAAGGTACAATTTATTTATATTACCCATAATAAGATTGCTATGGAAAAGGCTGATCAGTTAATGGGCGTGACAATGTATGAACCAGGGGTCTCGCGTCTAGTTTCCGTTGATATTGAAGAAGCTACAAAAATGGTTGAAGCGTGATTTATATGTATACATTAATTGAAGAAAAATGCACAAACCCTGCATTAAAAAGTATTACTCAGGTGAAAAAATGGAATTAAATTTACGCACCGTTCTCGTTATACTGGGCGGTATTGTTATGTTGGGTATCTTGGTCGATGGTTTTCGGCGTATGCGTCGTTCTCGTCAAGATGCATTGAGTCTTGACGTTAAAGGGGATTTTAAATTTCCTGAAGATAGTTTTCCATCTGAACTGCCTAATGGTGGCGCTCGTGTTATTGGCGTGCGAGATACAGAAGAGATATTGGATGAAGCCAAGAGATTTCGTGATCAATTAAATGATCTTCCTGTGATGTCTGCATTAGAAAGTATTGAAGCCAACGCTGAGCAGGCGCTTGATGCCGACATTAAAAGCAATCTTCATGAAAATAGAGTTTATGCCGGTGAGCCTGATTTCCAGCACCAAAGCTATGCACATGATGAGCCTGAGGAAGCGCTTAAACAAGAGTCTTCTGCAGTGATTCCTGAAAGAGTTGTACTCAAAGCAAAACCCCTTAATCTTGATGAGCATGTTCCGCTGCTGATGGACGTTGAGGAGTTAGGGGATGATGTTGCTGCTCATGAAGAGCTACTAATGAGCAAGAGAGTAGAAACAAAAAATGCGCCGCTTGAAATGGCTCACACAGACAAGATACGCACTGAAAATTCAGTGACCGATTATATTGAATTGACGCTGGATGATGTTAAAGGCATTCAAGCCTCTGTATCCGATATTGGTGAACTATTATCCGTTGAAAAAAATATTGTAGAAGGTGAATCTTCAATAGTAGCCAAAATAGACGTGCCTGAAATTGCGGAATACGACAGTCGTCAGCAAGCGCAAGATATGGCAACAAAAGCGGCCTATGCACCGGTTAAAAAACCGGGTATCAATGCTGAAAAATTAATAAATCGCTCTGCACCTAGCTTGGTATTGGTCACACATGTTATTCCTCATGATGAAGAGGGGTTCTGTGGAGAAGACATACTTTATCTGGTGAACAGCTGTGATTTACGTCATGGTGAAAAAGAAATATTTCATCGCTTTGAGAAAGAACAGGGTGAAGGCTACATTCAATTTTCAATGGCTAACTCTTTTAACCCAGGTACTTTTGATCCTGAGACTTTATTACATGAACGTATTTACGGCGTCAGTTTATTCATGAGTCTTCCTGGACCTGAAAAAGCGATGGATGCGTTTGAGGCAATGACAGAAATGGCTTCTGTTATTGCCCGTAATTTAGGCGGTGAGGTGCACGATGAAACACACAGTATTATGGCCTTGCAAACCATTGAGCATAATCGTCAGTTAGTGAGAGACTGTGTTCGTAAGCAAAAACTTGCAGGTAAAAAATAGTGCGAGTCAACCAGAACGAAAGCTCACTGTATTCAATATAACCGCCTACGCAGTATAAAGATTTATGACGATTACCGCTGAAGTGATAACGCGTATTCAACAATTAAGAAAACAGCTCAATACTTATAGTCATCAATATTATGTATTGGATACGCCTTCTGTTCCTGATGCTGAGTATGATCGTTTATATCGTGAGCTAGAGACAATAGAAAATGAACACCCTGACACTATTACTGTCGATTCACCGACCCAAAAAGTAGGCGCACCCCCGCTTGCCAGTTTTTCTCAAGTCACTCACGAACGTACGATGTTGTCCCTTGATAATGCGATGAATGAAGATGAGTTGATCGATTTTGAGCGTAAGGTAAGAGCTCGTTTAAAAGGTAAACTCGAAAGTTCAGTGGCCTTAGAATTTGCCTGCGAGCCCAAGTTAGACGGTCTTGCAGTTAGTATTCTTTATGAAGAAGGCCAACTAGTGCAGGCAGCTACTCGCGGAGACGGCTCGACGGGTGAAAATATTACCTTAAATGTACGCACGATTAATAATGTTCCCCTTTTATTACGCGGTACCGATTTCCCTAAGCGTTTAGAAGTCCGTGGTGAGATTTATATACCAAAAGCCGGTTTTGAAAAGCTTAATAAAGATGCTCGCGAGCATGATGGCAAAGTCTTCGCCAATCCACGTAACGCGGCTGCCGGCTCGTTGCGTCAGTTAGATTCCCGTATCACCGCTAAGCGTCCATTAGAGTTTTGTGCTTACAGTATGGGTGTTACTTCTGAAGAATTTGTTTTACCCAACAAGCATGAAGCAATTTTACAATGCATCAAACACTGGGGTCTAAAAATCAATAGTGATATGGCCGTTGTGCAAGGTATTCAAGCGTGTGTCGATTATTTTGCTGAAATGGGACGTAAACGTGATGGCTTAGATTACGACATAGACGGCATCGTGTTTAAAATTAACGACCTCGACCTACAAGAGCAGCTGGGTTTTGTCGCGCGTGCACCACGTTGGGCTATTGCGGCTAAGTTTCCTGCTCAAGAAGAAATGACCGTCATAGAAAGTGTTGATTTTCAAGTAGGCCGTACGGGGGCGCTAACCCCTGTCGCACGATTGAAACCCGTGCACGTCGGGGGCGTTATAGTGAGTAATGCTACGCTGCATAATATGGATGAAATCGCGCGTTTAGGCGTGAAAATAGGGGATACGGTGATTATTCGTCGAGCGGGCGACGTTATCCCTCAAGTAGTGTCTGTGGTGATCGACCGTCGCCCTGATGTGGAAGGTATTAACGCTACGACCGATATTGTGATGCCTACTCATTGCCCTGTGTGTGATTCTCATGTTGAAAAAATCACAGGAGAAGCCGTTTCACGTTGCAGTGGTGGTTTGTATTGTGGAGCACAGCGGAAAGAAGCGATTAAGCATTTCTCATCGCGTAAAGCATTAGATGTTGATGGTTTAGGCAATAAGTTGGTCGAGCAGTTAGTCGATGCGGATTTAATATCATCGTTTGACGACTTATTTCATTTAAATCTAGATGATGTTGCACGCTTAGATCGCATGGGGGAAAAGTCAGCACAAAATTTATTAGATTCTTTAGAGGCCGCCAAAACAACAACGTTAGGTCGGTTTCTTTATGCGTTAGGTATTCGTGAAGTAGGGGTTACAACGGCGCAAAATTTAGCAGATTATTTTGGCTTTTTAGAGCGTATTCAGCAAGCGGATGAAGCCACTTTGCTCGCGGTTCCCGATGTGGGAGCAATCGTTGCAAAGCACATAGTATCCTTTTTCAGTGAAAAACATAATCAAGTCATTATTGAGCAGCTGCAAAAGGTGGGAGTGAACTGGCCGGAAGCTGAACCAGCTTCGGCTGCGGAAAGTGCTGAGCTGCCTCTTGCGGGTAAAGTGTATGTGATTACGGGTACCTTAAATGAGATGGGGCGTGATGATGCCAAACAATATTTACAAGCCCTTGGCGGTAAAGTGACGGGCAGTGTATCGGCTAAAACAGATTGTTTATTGGCGGGTGAAAAAGCAGGATCTAAGTTAACTAAAGCTCAATCCCTAGATATTGAAATCTTAAATGAAGCTGATTTTATTCAGTTATTACGTGACTGTGGAGTACAAGGTGTTTAATTTTCTGTTTAGAGTCATCAGCTTCTCTTTCATAGTATTTATTTCTGGTTGCACCACATCTCCGCCACAGAACGTAGACGATGTATGTGATATTTTTGATGAGTATTACGATTGGTATAGTGCGGCAAAAGAGGTTGAAAATAAGTACGGTATTCCTATTGGCGTCTCAATGGCTTTTATTCATCAAGAGTCAAGATTCGTAGAAGATGCGCGCCCACCTAGAGAATGGTTTCTATGGATTTTTCCAGGCTCCCGACCTTCCAGTGCCTACGGTTATACTCAGGCTTTAAACGGAACTTGGTCTGAATATCAAAAAAATACGGGTCAGTGGAGTGCAGACAGAGATGACTTTATCGACGCGGTTGACTTTGTTGGTTGGTATAACCAACAAACAATTAAACGAACGGGCATTAAAAAACACGATGCTTATCGACTTTACCTCGCATACCACGACGGTGCTGGTGGATACCTGAAAGGAACGTATAAGAAAAAGC
Source organism: Oleispira sp. (assembly GCA_051275515.1). Lineage (GTDB taxonomy): Bacteria > Pseudomonadota > Gammaproteobacteria > Pseudomonadales > Oceanobacteraceae > Oleispira. The sequence goes on from JBNMOT010000104.1 coordinate 11,189, forward strand.
CCTGGTTGATGAAGGTCAGCCGAAAAGTCGATCGCAGAGCTAAAATGTATAATCGTCAGTTAGTCCAATGCCGTTCTACTTTAGACAGTGGTTGGTTATGGCGTACATTATTTGGTTCTAATAAATTCGATTCAATACGTGATCATAAATTTGCACGACTTGCCGCAGATTCTGCGCCTTTAAATTAAAAGTAGGAACACAGTGTGGCTAAACTCGATCGCTTAATTGCTAGTAATAAAGAATGGGCGGATAAAATAAACAAGGAAAATCCTGACTTTTTTGCCAATTTAAGCAAGCAGCAAAAACCAGAATACCTTTGGATTGGTTGTTCGGATAGCCGTGTTCCCGCCAACCAGATTGTTGGACTGATGCCGGGTGAGGTATTTGTACATCGAAATGTGGCAAACCAAGTTATTCATTCTGATTTGAATTGTTTGTCTGCGGTCCAGTTTGCGGTAGAAGTCCTAAACGTTAAGCACATTATTGTCACGGGTCACTATGGTTGTGGTGGTGTTCATGCCGCCTATGACAATTCGCGCTATGGTTTGGTGGATAATTGGCTGAGTCATGTAAAAGACGTGCATTATAAGCATATTGAAGAGCTATCTAAGCTGAATGATGACGATGCGCGTAATCGATTATGTGAATTGAACGTGATGGAACAAGTACGAAATCTAGCCAGAACAACCGTTGTTCGCGATGCTTGGCAAAAAGGCCAAGAATTAGTCTTACACGGTTTTGTTTATGGGTTGCACAACGGATTGATCAATGATTTGGCTATTGATATCGGCAGCACTGAT
>JBNMOT010000105.1:0-11878 GCA_051275515.1 Oleispira sp.
CCGGTTTTATTAGCAACGATGGCCGCGATACACGCAAGCGGTGCGGCTTGAGTTTCTTTGCCGCCAAATCCACCACCCATACGGCGAATTTCAACTTGAACTTTGTTGAGCGAAATATCTAAAACTTCCGCTACCAGCTTTTGTACTTCGGTAGGATGCTGTGTAGAACTGTAGACTTTCATGCCGCCATCTTCGGTAGGTAATACCGAACATACCTGACCTTCTAGATAGAAGTGTTCTTGGCCGTTCACATGCTGCTGACCTTGAATCCTGCGTGGCGCTACGGCTAATGCTTTCGCAGAATCACCACGGATATGTTGGTGCGTTGGGCGTACGAAGAATTGGTCTGCTAAGGCTTTTTCTACAGAAAGAGTAGGTTCTAATATATCGTATTCGATGTTTGCTTTGGCTACAGCGGCTTTCGCAATTTCCATGGTATTGGCTGCGACGGCGAAAATTGGCTGACCAATGTATTCGCATAGCTCTTCCACCAGCACGGGGTCTCCAGAAAAAACGGGGCCAATGTCAACATGTCCAGGTACATCGTGTACCGTGATCACATCAACGACCCCCAAGGTTTCTCTAACTGAAGTGAGATCGATCGACTTAATTTTCGCGTGGGCGTAAGCACTGCCTCCCACTGCGATGTGCAACTGGTTGGGGTATTCTGGCATGTCATCGACATACACAGCTTTACCGGTAACATGTTTCTCTGCACTCTCGTGCTTCATGCTTTGTCCCGTCTGACCTTTCGAAGCTTTTTTAACTTTAGGCGGACGGTTTCGTTGTTCATTTTTTTCAGAACAATTTTCTAAACTTCTCTCTAAATTATTGCCTGAATTCTGTGTTGATAGCTCGATTAATTTACGCATGATTCGCGACCTCTGATGCAACTTGCTGTAGAGATAGCTTACTATTATCGAGTGATTCTATTCTTGTGACTGAGTTAGGGTTAGAAAGTTCAAAAGCACATTTCTGAATTAGGTTTTTTGCAACCTGCATACGATAAGCGGAAGTTGCACGCACGTCTGTCATCGGGTCAAAGTCTTGATCTAGCACCTGTGCTGCTTTCTCAAACGCTGCCATTGAGACGTCTTTATTTAATAACGCTTGCTCAAGGTTCACGGCAGCTTTTGGAATGCCTGCCATCCCCCCAAAACCAGAGGTTACTGCAGTCACTGTTTGCTTAGCCAAGTTGTCATGTGCTTCTTCAGCACGGCCAGCAAGAGTAAATTTAAATGCCGCTAATACCGCTGAGATATCATCTTCAAGACGCTTTGAAATTTTGAAAATTTTCAATACTTGATTCGTTTTTAAACGAGGAATACGAATCATACGAAGGTATTCTCCCGCTTGCTGTTGAGTCTTTTTATAATCTAAAAAGAACTCATTAATCGGTAACCAACGATTTCCCTGAGCACTTGCTAGCTCAATGCAAGCACCCAGAGCAATCAATACTGGTGGCGCATCGCCAATCGGTGATGCGTTAGCAATATTACCTCCCATAGTGCCATTATTGCGCACTTGTCGGGAGGCAAAACGATGCAATAACTGACCGAATTCAGGAAAGTGTTCCGTCAGAGTCGCTTCTATTTGCTGATATGTTGCAGCGGCGCCAATTAAGATAGAATCATTATCTATTTCAATTGTTTTTAAGCTGGCAATATTATTAATCGCAATCAACTCAGGTAGACGACGCTGCATTTGGGTAACTTCTAAGGCGATATCCGTACCGCCCGCTACCATTCTCGCTTTCGGGTGTTGAGCTAAGAGAACTTGTAATTCTTGTTCAGTTTTAGGAGACCAACTTTTCGTTGTTTGGTCTGCTGAATTTTGCTGTAAGCCTTCAGGTAAACTATCTTCGCTTTTATTCGTATCAATTTTCGGCTGCCAGATTCCAACCTGTGCTGCATCACTACTATTATTCCGATAGTTATTCATATTTTCAGCGGCTTCGATGATGGGTCGATAGCCTGTGCAACGGCAGAGGTTGCCAGAAAGTGCGTCTATAATTTGATGATGGTCAGCGGGTTCACTGTTTTTATGAATGCGTTGATTCTCGTGCAATGCGGTCAAAGACATCACAATGCCTGGAGTGCAAAAGCCACACTGAGAGCCATGGTAATCGACCATTGCCTGCTGCGCGGGATGCAATAAATCGACTTTTTTATCTTTAGCCGAACTTTTTGTCGCTAATGCGTCAATGGTTATGAGACTTTTGCCTTCTAGCTGAGCAATAAAGGTGATGCAGCCGTTGATGGCTTGGTATTGCCAATAGCCACTTCCACTTTCATCAAGGTCATCAAAAGAGTACTCGCCTAATAAAACGGAACAAGCCCCGCAGTCACCAGATCCACAGCCTTCTTTGGTCCCTGCCAAAGCTTGCTGCGTCCGTAAATAACGCAAGACGGTCATGTCGCTTGTGATGGCGGTTTCTTCGATCCAATTACCATTTAAACAAAATCTAATCACGGGCTCACTCATTTTCATCACAGATAACATCGCGCATTATTACGCGAAATCTTTGTACAATCAAATAACCTGACCAAATAGGCAGCTTTTATAGAAATAGCTAATACAGCAAGAACAGCGCCAACCTTGTCAACCCTACATGACATCTAACATACAGCCTTTTACTCTATTTTTAATAGCCTACCCTTAATTTATTACGGAAAGAAAGAGAATATTAGTAGCACGGACACATTCCCAAACTGGCTGTATATGACCACTTACATGACCATCTAGTCATACTTTGCACTAAGTTGGTTCTGAGGCCTTTCAATATGCACCGCTGTAGACCATTAATTAAGTATAGTTAGGTTAATTATTAACCTTATATAGATTTGATCTTTCAGAGAGTGTCTTTATAAACCATATATAAGCTGACCTTCTGAACAATTTTTTGAGATTTTTCTATTTTTATCGCATTATAGTCTTACTTTTGGCAAACATATTGCTTAACAAATCTGGCTAACTGGTCAAGAATTGAATCATGAATCAAATTGAACTGAACAATATAACCAAGCGTTACCCTGGCTGTATCGCCAACCAAGCGGTCCAGTTAAAGGTCGACGCAGGTGAGATACATGCTTTGCTTGGAGAGAATGGCGCGGGTAAGAGCACGTTGATGAAGATCATCTATGGTGTGGTAAAACCCGACGAAGGTATCATGAGTTGGCAGGGAAAAGAGATCTCTGTTAAAGGTCCTGCGCACGCCCGTAAGTTAGGCATTGGGATGGTTTTTCAGCACTTCTCGTTATTCGAGACCTTAACCGTTGCAGAAAACATCGCCTTGAGCCTGCCGAAAGAAGAGTCTGCTTCAATGGACTTGCTGAAGAAACGTATTATAGAGGTGTCGGAACACTACGGGATGAAGCTGGATCCTAATCGTTATGTGCATTCACTTTCGATCGGTGAACAGCAGCGTGTCGAAATTGTTCGCTGCCTTTTACAAGATGTTAAATTATTAATTCTTGATGAGCCAACGTCTGTATTAACCCCGCAGGAAGTTGAAACTCTGTTTAAAACTCTTCGCCTACTTTCTAGTGAAGGTTGCAGCATCTTATTTATATCTCATAAGCTCGATGAAGTTCGTGCTTTATGTGATCACGCAACGATTTTAAAAGCTGGCCAGGTCAGCGGTCACTGCATTCCGAAAGAAACAACGACAGCAGAACTTGCTCGTTTAATGGTGGGTGACGATACCCCGCTTACTGAAGACTATAAAAAGGCAGAGGGTGCTGAAACCTTTTTATCGATTGTCGATTTAAGCCACCAATCTAATGACCCTTTTGCTTGCACACTCAAAAATATTTCTTTGGATGTAAAAGCCGGTGAAATTTTAGGTATTGCGGGCGTCGCGGGTAACGGTCAGGAAGAGTTACTGAATCTAATTAGTGGTGAAGATACCAGTGCGAAAGAAACCGTTTTCTTTGCTAAAAAATCGGTAGGTAATTTAACCCCAGAAAAACGTCGTATTTTAGGGCTAGGTTTTGTTCCCGAAGAACGCTTAGGTCGTGGTGCTGTACCCGATATGTCATTACAAGATAATGGTTTATTAACCGCTTATCAGGGTGACCTAACAAAGAACGGCATTATCAATAACAGTAAGGTAAAAGCATTCGCGCAAAACATTATTGAAAAATTCAATGTTAAAGCTGCGGGTATTCACGCTCAAGCCAAATCGTTATCGGGTGGTAATTTACAGAAGTATATTATTGGCCGTGAAATTTTACAGAATCCAAAGCTATTGGTTTGCTCGCATCCGACCTGGGGCGTTGATATTGGCGCGGCTATTTTAATTCGTCATGAATTAATTAAATTACGCGATGAAGGCTGTGCAATATTGGTTGTTTCAGAAGATATTGATGAGCTGTATTCGATCAGTGATCGTATCTGCGCAATTTGTGATGGCGAGCTTTCTCCTGTTGCGCCGACTCAGGATGTTTCTATTAATCAGTTAGGCATGTGGATGGCCGGAGATTTTCACGCGCTGAATACTGATTCTGATCACGAGTCATTTAATAGTACTCCCACTAATCATTCACCCGAAAGTGAAGGTGCGATTAAATAATGTTTAATATTACTTTAGAAAAAAGACCGTCTGACTCGAAGACAATGTCTTATTTATCACCGTTGTTTGCCGTTATTTTAACACTAATCAGTGGTGGTTTATTATTTTCGGCGTTAGGGCAAGATCCTTTCCATGCCTTGTATACTTTTTTTATTGCACCTTTAACCGATGTTTATGGCTGGACAGAGCTTGGGGTGAAAGTTGCCCCACTTACTTTGTGTGCCATTGGTTTGATGTTGTGCTTTAAAGCTAGAATTTGGAACATCGGCGCCGAAGGCCAATTTATTCTAGGCGGCCTAGGTGGCGGTTACATCGCATTAGAATTATTAGAAGCGGAAGGCTTTTGGGTTTTACCGGTGGTTTTATTTTGCGGCGCGTTATCGGGTTTATTATGGGGCGCTCTTACCGCCTTATTAAAGACCCGCTTTGGTGCTAACGAGATTCTTACCACGATCATGCTTAACTACATCGCCCTTAACTGGTTATTGTATGGAGTGCATGGGCCGTTAAAAGATCCCGATGGTTTTAACTTTCCTGAATCGGCTTTATTTTCTGACTTCGCAACCTTGCCGGTTTTATCTGATGACTATCGATTAAATATCAGTATTTTCTTTGCGCTATTTGCCGTGGCTATTGTTTGGGCATTGATGTCGAAAACGTTATTAGGCTTTCAAATTGCTGTATTAGGTGAAGATAAAGCGGCAGCTCGTTTTGCCGGCTTTAAAGAAGAGCGTTTAATCTGGTTTGTATTATTGGCCTGTGGTGCTTTAGCAGGTTTAGCGGGGGTGAGTGAAGTGACTGGCTCTGTCGGCCAACTCAATCCGTACATCTCTCCCGGTTATGGTTACGCGGCGATTATTGTTGTGTTCCTCGGTCGTATGCATCCCGTCGGGATCGTCTTTGCCAGTATGCTATTAGCATTAACGTATATGGGTGGGGAAATGGCACAGATGGATTTAGCACTGCCTAAGTCGTTAACCGGTTTGTTCCAAGGCATGTTGTTATTTTATCTACTAGCCTGTGATTTATTAATTAGCTATCGCATTGTGCGTAAGCCTGCTGCCCGCGCTATCGGCAGCTCTTCCAACTCTGCACAAGCATAAAAGGCTAGTACTATGGATTTTGAGTTATTCACTAATATTTTATTCGCAACATTACGTACCGGTACGCCGCTTATTTTAATCGCACTGGGTGAAATGGTGTGTGAAAAATCTGGGGTATTAAACCTTGGCCAAGAAGGCATGGTCTTGATGGGCGCCGCGCTGGGTTTTATTGCGGCTGTGGTAACAGGTCATGCAGGCCTTGGCATTATTGCTGCGATTCTAGCGGGTATGATGATGTCGGTTCTATTTGCTTTTCTCGCCGTAACCTTGGTTTCTAATCAGGTCGCAACGGGGCTCGCGTTAACCATTTTTGGTACCGGACTCAGTGGCTTTTTAGGCGCGGGTTATGTCGGCATGGCGATTGATGGTATTGCCCCTTTCCCGATTCCATTTTTAAGTGACATCCCAGTTATCGGTAAAGTTTTATTCTCGCACGATCCTTTGGTTTATATATCTTGGGCCATGTTTGGATTAATTTTCTGGTGCTTCCGCAGCACACGTTTAGGTTTAATCATTCGCGCGGTTGGCGAAAATCCTGAAGCGGCAAACGCGATTGGTATTCCAGTAATGAAGGTTCGTTATGGCGCCATTTTATTTGGTGGTGCGATGGCCGGTTTAGCCGGTGCTTACCTTTCCCTTGTCTACACGCCCATGTGGAGTGAAGGCATGTCCGCTGGACGCGGTTGGATTGCTTTAGCCTTAGTAGTATTCGCTAGTTGGAAAGCTGAACGTATTCTATTAGGTGCTTATTTATTTGGTGCTGCGAGCATCTTACATTTGGTGCTACAAGGACTTGGCTTTGAAGCGTCTCCGAACCTTCTTGCGATGTTGCCTTATGGCGCCACCATTATTGTTTTAGTCATCATTGCCAGTGATGCCGCTAAAGCAAAATTGAGTACACCACTTGCGCTAGGTCGTCCTTATAGACCGCAAGTGTAGTTTTACATTAATAGCATTGGGTATCGCCGCAAGATAGTGGCGAACCCTAATTTTTATATCTAACTGAAGTGAACTAAAAGGAAGCATAACAATGCATTCGAATAAACTAACGAAGCTAGCCATGATCGCTGCGCTAGCCATTGGTGCCAATGTAGCAACTGCTGAAGACCCATTAAAAGTGGGCTTTGTTTATGTTGGCCCAACAGGCGATGCGGGTTGGACTTTTGGCCATGATGAAGGTCGTAAGTATATCGTTGAAAAGTTTGGCGATAAAATTGAAACTAACTACGTTGAAAGTGTTGCCGAAGGCGCTGATTCTGAGCGAGTTATTCGCCAGCTAGCCTCTAAAGGCCACGACTTAATTTTCACTACTTCGTTTGGTTATATGAACCCAACCTTGAAAGTCGCTAAGAAATTTAAGAAGGTTAAATTCGAACACGCAACAGGTTATAAGCGCGGTAAAAATACCGGTACTTATTTTGCTCGTGCTTACCAAGGTCGTTACCTTACCGGTTTGATCGCCGGTAAAATGACTAAAACGAACGTTATTGGTTACGTGGCTTCGTTCCCAATTCCTGAAGTAATCCGTGGCATCAATGCTTTCACTAAAGGTGCTCTTGAAGTTAACCCTGACGTCAAAATTAAAGTTGTTTGGGCTTCTACCTGGTATGACCCAGCTAAAGAACGTGAAGCCGCTGAAACATTAATGTTACAAGGTGCTGATATTTTAACTCAGCATACTGACTCAGCAGCCGTTATTCAGGCAGCACAGTCTAAGGGTAACTACGCGATCGGTTATCACACTGACATGAGTGCTTATGGCGCTAAAGCTCATCTGACCTCGACTATTCATAACTGGGGTCCATTATACGCCGCGAAAGTACAAGCTGTGATGGATGGCACTTGGAAATCTGAAGATTTATGGCCGGGTATCGCTGAAGGCGTAACAGATCTTGCACCGTTGAACGATGTGATTCCTGCAGATGTGAAAGCACTGGTCGCTGCGAAGAAGCAAGCAATCAAAGACGGCTCTATGCGCGTATTTGACGGCCCTATTTTCGATCAGTCTGGCAAAGAAGTGATTGGCGCTGGCAAAACGATGGATGACGGAGCTCTTAAAGGCTTTAATTGGTACGTTAAAGGCGTTGAAGGCCAACTACCTAAGAGCTAGATACTTTAGCTTGTAGCTCGTCCTGCTTTAGGTGCTGTTATGCAAATAGCAGCATTTGAACAGGGAATTTATCAATTAGGAATAGATTGTTCAGATTAGCTTGATACAAATCGCTTTATAAGCTGATGAGTTTTTCGTTCATACTGACATTCTGTTACAATGAACATCCGTATTATTCAGCGGATGATGTCACCTAATACTGTTATTGATGAGGCCTTTGGTGAGCGTAACTAAGAAGTATAAGCCGGGTAAAATCCGTGAGCAAAATAGTCAGAAAATTCTACAAGCGGCGGAAGTCGAATTTGTTAAACATGGCTATAAAGGCACTAGTATGCAATCGATCTCTGATGCAGCTGACCTTCCAAAAGCAAATCTCCATTATTATTTTACTAATAAAGCGAAACTGTATAACGCTGTATTAGAAGATATCGTGCAGCGTTGGAACGAAGTTCTTACCGATATCACTGAAGATGATGATCCTACTGAGACCTTAGAATTTTATATTCGAACTAAGGTCGAGCTCGCGATTAGCTACCCTAATGCTTCTAAAATATTTGCCACTGAAATTATCCAAGGTGCGCCGAATGTTAATGAATATCTGCGTACTGATTTGCGTACCTGGTTAAGAGCGAAGACAAAGATCATCGAGACCTGGATTGAACAAGGTAAAATGTCGAAGGTCGATCCTGAGCATTTGTTCTTTATGATTTGGTCGACGACTCAGCATTACGCTGACTTTGAGACTCAGATCTTAACGATTACTAATAAACTCGAATATGAAGCTGATGATGTTGAACGTATCAGTCGCTTCTTGTGCCATATGATTTTGACAGGCTGTGGTTTAACACCTACTCATAAGCTTTAATTTGGCTTAAAAGTCTGTAAAATGCCGTTATCGGCAGATTAACACGCAAGTCACTGCCATGTACGCATTCTGTGCATGGCGATATGATATCTGCTAGTTCCTCATAGTAGCTATACTCTTTTATCCTCCTGTTTCCGTTTGCACTCTTTTTTGAATTCTTTATTGAATTGAATCGCGACTAGCGATGCTCTATTTAAAAGGTGACAACATGTCTAAATCTTCACTCATAAAGCAGCCTCAGCTGACAGGCAAAACTCTGTGGATTAAAAAACCACTGTCTGTATTTACCGCCAACCAACAGAATGCCGATAACGGTATTGTTATTTGCGATGGCATTATCGTTGAGCTGGTCGCTAAAGGTGCCGAACCATTAAGTGACATTGACCAAGTATTCGATGCTAGCCGCCATGTGGTGATTCCTGGATTAGTGAATACTCACCATCACCTTTATCAAACACTAACGCGTGCTTTCCCGCCTGCATTGAATAAGCGCCTATTTCCATGGCTACAAACGCTCTACCCTGTCTGGGCTAAGCTACAACCCGATATGTTGCATGCAGCGACTGAGCTTGGTTTGGCTGAGCTGATGTTATCAGGCTGTACAACCGTTGCTGATCATCACTATCTTTTTCCGCAAGCTTTAACCGAAGCCATTGATATTCAAGTATCCGCTGCGGGTAAAATTGGTAATCGTGTGATGCTTACTCGAGGCTCTATGAGCTTAGGCCAAGACGATGGCGGTTTACCTCCGCAATCGACGGTACAAACCGATGCCGCGATCTTGGATGATTGTCAGCGTGTGATTACCCAATTCCATCAAACAGGTCCTGGCGCGATGGTGCAATTGGCTCTAGCACCCTGCTCTCCATTTTCAGTAACCACTGATTTAATGAAGGAAACAGCAAAGCTCGCCCGCGCTAATAGTGTGCGCTTACATACTCACCTAGCTGAAACCGAAGATGAGAATAACTTCTGCCTGCAGACCTTTGGTTTACGGCCAGTAGATTATCTAGAGTCAGTTGGCTGGCTTGCCAATGATGTCTGGCTGGCCCATGGCATCCATTTCAACGATGAAGAAATTCAACGCTTAGGTAAGGCTAAAATAGGCATCGCCCATTGCCCATCTTCTAACATGGTATTGGCCTCCGGTATCTGTCGTACCAAAGAATTACAAGCTGCAGGGGCTCACGTTGGATTAGGGGTTGATGGTTCGGCGTCCAATGATGGTTCGAATATGATTCAAGAGGTGCGCCAGGCTTTATTGATTAACCGACTACGTTATCAAGCAGATGAAGTGACCCACCAAGATGCGCTTTATTGGGCCACGAAAGGCTCCGCCAAAGTCTTAGGCCGAGATGACATTGGCGAACTCGCGATTGGCAAGCAAGCCGACATCGCTTTATTTAAGTTAGATGAACCCCGTTTTTCAGGCTCTCATGATCCATTAGCGGCATTAATACTGTGTGGTGCTCATAGTGCCGATTACGTTATGGTTGCCGGCCACTGGAAGGTAGAGCAAGGTAAATTGATCGCAAGTGATATTGATGAAATTCAAATTCGTCACAAAGCTTCAGCATTGTCTTTAGTTAACTCATAAATGCCTAACTAGCTTTTGTGACCCTAGGGATGCAAATACCTGACCATTCTGTTAAAATTTGGCGTTAATTAGATTTACGATTAACGATGGCGGCCAACAAACTAACAGGCCGCCCTAAAGGATGATTCAATGAGCAAGTACGAACTAGACTTTTTCGTTTCCTGGGAAGAGTTACATAAGGCAGGCCGCGCACTGGCTAAAACGCTTCATAATTTGCAAGAGTGGAAAGGTATTCTCGCTGTAACTCGTGGCGGGATGGTTCCTGCCGCAATTATTGCTCGTGAATTAAATATCCGTTTAATCGATACGATTTGTATTTCTAGCTACGACGGCCAAGAACGTGGTGGTCTATCTCTGACAAAATCACCAGCGTTACCTGATGGTGGAAAAGGCTGGTTGATCATTGATGATCTGGTTGATACCGGCAAAACGGCTGCTGAAGTTCGCGCCCTTTTCCCTAATGCACACTTTGCTACTTTATATGCTAAACCAGCAGGCATTGATTATATCGATAGCTATGTTGAAGCAGTCACACAGAATACTTGGATTCGTTTCCCTTGGGATATGAAGCTTAGTTATGCAGACCCAATTGTTAAAGGCGGCTAGAGTCACTGCTATTTCAATTTTAAATTGCCTCGCTTTGCGGGGCTTTTTTTTGCCTGCTGAATCTATTAAGTAAGCTGATGAATATTTTCTAATGTAATGAGTTGGCTCTAGGCCTGAGACAAGAACTCCGCTTAATTCATAGACGTTAACACGGGTCTGTTATATTTAAAGCAGGCACACCCCTTTCTCGCAGACAAAAAAAATCCCCAACAGAGTTAACTATTGGGGATTTTTAGAATAAGAGCTTGACGATGACCTACTCTCACATGGGGAAACCCCACACTACCATCGGCGCGACTGCGTTTCACTTCTGAGTTCGGGATGGGTTCAGGTGGTTCCACAGTGCTATTGTCGTCAAACAAACTGGGATGCGTTGTGATTGTCTTAGTGCTATTAATCTCTCTATTTATAGAGAGTAAAGCTGCATTCACTTAGCAAATAGGTTGCGTACATTATATATTTTTTTGAGCTCTTGCTTGCTTAGCAAACAGAACTTATTGTAACAAAAAAAATCCCCGACAGAGTTAACTGTCGGGGACTTTTAGAATAAGAGCTTGACGATGACCTACTCTCACATGGGGAAACCCCACACTACCATCGGCGCGACTGCGTTTCACTTCTGAGTTCGGGATGGGTTCAGGTGGTTCCACAGTGCTATTGTCGTCAAGCAAACCTTGCTGCTTCGTTGTTGTCTTAGTGTCTACAACCTTTCTTTGATGATTAATCATCGATCGGGAGACTGCATAACTTAGCAAATAGGGTCGGATACATGATTTGGTTTTTATCTTAGTGCTAACTCTCTGCTGTGACTTGCGTCTTCAGCTTAATATTAAAATGTGTGCTTATCAGTTGTTCTGATCTCACAACACCACCGCTTGCCTTTACTGTTTAAGTAATGACGCGCAGTTTTGGTGTTATATGGTCAAGCCTCACGGGCAATTAGTACAAGTTAGCTCAACGCCTCACAACGCTTACACACCTTGCCTATCAACCAGGTAGTCTTCCTGGGCCCTTTAGGAGACTC
>JBNMOT010000106.1:0-11857 GCA_051275515.1 Oleispira sp.
CGGTTGACTAAGTTTTGCTGGCGTTGAATGGCCATGTCCGCGTAGTAAGCTTTGCAAGGTAAATACGCTTTATCGGCTGCGCTGCGGAATCGGTTCCACAATACTTTGTCATCTTGGTGAGCAATCGGACCAATGGCTTTCCACTCTTCCTGAAAGTTGTGAATTTGATCCGCTAAAATGGCAGGATCTATTTTACTCCCAACCAAATTTTCCATACTGAGACACAGCGCTTCTTTTTTAGGCGTTGCCGCAAACCCCTGCCAGTCACGAATTTCCGTTAATTGCGCGGTTAAGTTTTGATACTGGCGTTGGTATTTTTTAGCTTCTTGGTGGCTTATTTTTTTCATCGCTTGCACGATAAGCTGATGGCACTTATTAGCGTCTTTTAAGTGGCCTTCTGATAAGTGTCTTTCTAATTCGGTTAGCTGAAGAGCAAGCTGTTTAGAGCTGTCGGCTTCGTGTGCACTTACATTCTGATTGTGTTTAATTGCGCGCTGCAACGCGTTATCGAGTTCTGCTAGTAAAGCCGGACTTTCGAGTGTGATGTTTAATTCAGACGTTTCCCAAGGCAACTGTTTTAGTGTCTTAGTAAGTTCTTTTTGTAGATTTTGGCTTTTGTTTAAGCTGCTTTTTTCTAATTGCTGGCTCTGTTCAATAAGCGCTTGCAAGATATCTTTCTGCTCGACTAATTGAGTGCGAGTAGTGTCTAGTTTGAGCCAAGCTTGTAGAGTGTGTTCGAAGGTTTTGTTTTGCGCGGCCTCTGGGCTAATAATTTGCTTGGCGATTTGCCAGTGTTGTTCAATCTGTTGCACTTGATCAGAAAAGGTTGCAGACGTTTGCGCATTAAGTTCAAGGCTTTCTAATTGGCCAAGCAGTTCAAGGAAACTTTCTTTGGCACTGGCAATGGCAACTAGCGTGTCTTTTGCTGCTTTTTCTTCTGCAACATGCTCGGCTAATATGCTTTCACATTTAACCAATGCCGCATTACAGGATTCTTGTTGCTGAGGGTCTTGTGCGTTTAGAGCATTCCAGTTTTGTTTTAGTAATTGCAGGCGGCCATTGTACTCTGGAGAGTAAGCGCTGTTACCGAGCTGTTGAGCATGAGTAATCGTACTTGTTATTTTTTCCTCGCGTAATTTAGCATTATCTTCAGCGGCCTTACGGGTGGCTACTTGATCTTTGCAAAAACGATACAAGGCTTTATCTTTACCTTGAGCAATGTGCATCAGCTTTTGTAAAGACTCACTGTTAACTAAGCCTTGAGCGGCGGCCATTCTGACCTTGGCAACGGGGTTATTACTGGCGATGTCTAAACGGATGCTTTCGCTGCCCAATTGACTAATCGCAGCAAAGCGTAATTCATCATCTTTAGTATAAGTCGCGATATTAACCAAGTCATTATCAGTTTTGATTACGGCTAAATCGTTAATATGTTGATTCGGCAATAATTGCACAAGGTGCTGTTGCTGAGCTTGCTGACGCAATTCTGTCTGCTCGCAGACTAAAAAAGCCGCGAGTTGCTGGGGTGATATAATCTTAGCAAGGGCTGAAGATCGAACGCTCAAATCGGTGTCTTCATTAACAATTTTAGCCAGGGTTTTTTCATCGTTTAGTTTAGCCAACGCAAGCTTTCGCACCGCAGGATCTTTGTGCTGCCATTTCGGTTTAAAAATAGAAGGTTTGAAAATATTTTCTAATAACGCCATGTAATTCGTCCTGAAACTAATGCTCGAAAGTATAAGATGTCAATAAGACCCATTCTACAACTAATTTAGCCGTCATTGAATTGGGTTAGATCAATTGCTATGGTAAAGTCAGCTCATTCTATAGCTCACCATCCTAGAATTAAATAACTATAACAAGGATAGTTTCAATGAAGTGGCTTAAATTTATACTAATTCCAACTTTATTGGCTTTGCATGGTTGTGCATCGATGGGTATATCCGCTTATCCATTGGCCGAATTAACTGCAAAATACACCGATGAAACCTCTAAATTTCTCGCCGTAGACGATCTGATTATTCATTATCGTGATGAGGGTACTGGGCCTACCTTAGTGTTATTGCATGGGGTTGCTTCTTCATTGCATACATGGGACGACTGGGTTGAACGCTTAGTCCCTTATTACCGTATTATTCGCATTGATCTACCAGGCCACGGTTTGACCGGAAATGATCCCAGTGTCGAGCGTTATGAAACCCCTTATATGGTTGATAAGTTAGACAAGTTTCTTAACGCGTTGAGCATTGATGATATTTATTTAGCGGGCAATTCTTTGGGTGGTTATATTTCATGGAATTATGCATTGTACCGTCCTGATCGTGTTAAAAAAATGGTCTTATTAGATGCCGCAGGCTTTCCTCAAGATATGCCATTTTTTATGAATCTTGCGGCTCTTCCGGTGATTGGTGAGCTCAATGGCTTTATGATGCCCAAGTTTATTATGGATATGAACATAAAAGCGGCCTTCGGTGATGGTGACAAGGTCACCGATGAACTGCAGCAACGCTATTTTGATTTAACGATGCGTCAAGGTAACCGTGCAGCACTGGTGAATGTGTTCCGCACAATGAAAGAGCAGAGCCATCAATCAAATCTTGGTGATCGAGTTAAAGAGATCCAGGTTCCTACGTTATTAATGTGGGGTGACCAAGACGAATGGGTACCCTTAAGCATTATGAAGCAATTTGAAGAAGCATTGCCAAACTCTCAATCCATTGTGTATGAGGGTGTTGGTCATATGCCCATGGAAGAATTGCCTATTCAAACATCCCGCGATGCGCATGGATTTCTTATCTTGGGCCATACTTTTCAGACGCCTTTGGTTGACGTTCCTTAATCACACTGGGGCTGATTACACATCGCCCCTTATAATAAAAAGTAGGTGCAATGAGCCAGTCTATTCTTTGGTACGATTACGAAACCTTTGGGGCCGATCCCTCTTTTGATCGGCCTGCACAATTTGCCGGTATCCGCACCGACGAAAATCTTAACGAAATCGATGAACCGGTCCAGTTTTTCTGCAGGCCCAGCCCCGATTATTTACCGCATCCGCAAGCACTCATGATTACGGGCATTACGCCACAACAATGCTTGCAAGATGGACTGCCTGAAAATGAATTCATCGATCAGATAAATCAAATTCTGTCCGTGCCAGAAACCTGCACGGCGGGCTACAACAGCATTCGTTTTGATGATGAAGTCACACGCTTTACCTTATACCGAAACTTTTACGATTCTTACGCCCGTGAATGGCAAAATGGCAATTCGCGCTGGGATATCCTTGATGTGATGCGCTGTGCTTATGCCTTGAGGCCAGAAGGTATCAACTGGCCTAAAAATGCTGAGGGAAACGTCAGTTTTCGTTTAGAAGATTTAACCGCTGCCAATGGTATTGATTTGGGTAAAGCTCATGATGCCGTAGTGGACGTTCGAGCGACGATTGCCGTTGCTAAGTTGCTGTTAGACAAACAACCTAAGTTATACCGTTATCTTTTCGAACACCGAGTGAAGCATAAACTAGCCTCACTGGTGGATGTTGATAATCATAAACCTCTGGTTCATGTGTCTGGAATGTACGGTGTTGATCGCGGTTGTATGGCGATCGTGGTGCCGATTTGTTGGCACCCAACGAATAAGAATTCTTTTATTGCGTTTGATCTTGCAACGGATCCAAACACCTTGGCGAGTTTAACGATTGAGCAAATGCAGCAGCGTTTATTCTCAAGGCAGGTTGACTTGCCAGAAGGGATTGAGCGTTTGGGCTTAAAGGAAGTTCATATTAATAAAAGCCCCGTTTTGGCGCCTGCCGCAACGTTAACACCCGACCAAGCTGCCCGTTGGGAAATATCCGGCGCGTTACTGCGCGCAAATCTTGCGACGTTGAAGGCATTGTTAGTTGAAGATTCGTCTATCTTGCAAAACTTGCATGGGGTTTATACTCAGCGTGACTTTGCTGTAAAAACGGATGTGGATACCCTGCTTTATAGCGGTGGCTTTTGGAGTGGTATGGATAAAAAGGCGATGGCGCAGATTCATGCAACGCCGCCAAAATCATTAGCAAGTCTTAAGGTTCAATTTCAAGATCCGCGCGGTGAGGAAATGTTTTTCCGTTTTCGTGCACGTAACTACCCAGAATATATGGCGGAAGATGATCACGAACGCTGGGCGCAACATTGCATAGATAGTTTGTTGGGTAATGGGCCAGGTTTGAATTTTGAGCAGTTCTCGCAAGCCTTACAACAAGCGGTGCAAGATAACCAGGATGATCAAGATAAGATGTTTATTTTGCAGGAATTGCAGCTGTATGCCGAGTCTATCTATCCCAGCGATGCTTACTCATAATGGCTAGCAATGATGCTTGTAAATGAACAGTCGACAGGTTTGGCGTACCCCTAAAGCCGTAGCGATTCAGCGTTTAGTGCAGATCGAAGAGTTATTAACTGAACTCAAAGCCGATGAAGTGCAGGTTGATGTGAAAGCCGTCGGGCTAAACTTTGCCGATATATTCGCCTTAACCGGCTTGTATTCCGCCACCCCCGAAGGCAGCTTTATTCCCGGTCTTGAATATTCTGGCATCGTTACAAAAGTAGGGCGCGATTGTAAAAAATTTAAACGAGGTGATCGTGTCATGGCGGTCAGCCGCTTTGGCGGTTATGCCTCGGTAGTACAAGGGAAAGAAGCGTATTTGGTATTATTACCCAGCGACTGGAATTTCTCTCAAGGCGCGGCCTATTTAACTCAAACATTGACGGCTTGGTATGCGCTGAATGATTTGGGAAATATGAAAGCAGGGCAGGATGTGCTAATTCAAAGCGCCGCCGCTTGGAAGTTTCTGCGCCGTCCTAAATATGATGTGATGGCTATGATCAGCGAAAATCGTTCAGTCATGGCATTCAATCTAATCTGGCTATGGGATCAGGTGGAGATTATGCAGGCATTATTAGAGGACATGATGGTCGTTGAAATTACGCCTCCTCATGTAGGTCATCAATTTACCTTCGATCAAGCTCACGAGGCGATTGATTGCCTTCGATCGGGTAAGACCATCGGTAAGGTAGTACTGACTAGTCAAGCCAGTACCGGTCTTTAAATTTAAACGCTCAGACTTAAAAGTTCAGAGACTACAGCCCGTCAGGCCTCGCTCTATCGGGTTTTGAATAATCACAAACGCCTTTGCTGAATATCTCTTCTAAACGCTCTTGGTAGGGATCCATATCGTATTCCCCATACAAGCCTTTATTGATCGCTTGTTGCACAGAAATTAGGCTACAAAAGAAAATGTCTGAAGAGATATCTTCCCCCGCGACATTGCGGCTACCTTCAAAGAACGGCATGAGTTGGGTGCACTCTCCTTGTTCTTTGCCATTCCAAGCGCCATCCCATACCGTTTCACCCTTGTGTAAAACCTCTCCTTCTTTGTCGATGCACATATCAACTGCATTTTCAGGGCGAGCTGCGCGATAGTCGCCACCGTTGGCATCCGCACGGGTTAGCCATTCGTCCATCATGTAAACCGCAGGGCTGTAATCTTTGCGCGGTAATTCGTTTTGCCAAATGACTTGCAGTTGATGATCACCGACTCGTTGTTGAATACGTTTACGGCTAGAAAGTGCTCCCCAAGAATGATGAATGTCGAGTACCTGATCTTGGTAGGGACGAACATCAATAATAGGATTTTTGAGCGCCCCTAAAAAGATATTACCGGATAAGTAAGCACCTGTAGCAGATGCTAGGCTGCCATGAGTACGGGGGGCGACATTCATACTTTCTCCCGAGTGGGTCATGTTGTGTTCGCTGTAATTACTGTAGCGTTTTAAAACACTGTCACCACTGGCATGCCAGTAGCGTTCTTGAGTCATCTCTTCTTGTGGCAGCCAACCGCCAATTTTGCTGTTAAGGTCGAGAAATTGCTGCGGGTTAATGTTCTTGTTTTGCAGCGCCTTAAGACCGTATTGAACGCCTTCATTTGACCAAGGTATTGGCGCACGGCCCGATTCATCGGTGCCAAAAAACTCACGGTTATCTTGCCAATGAGTCCAGAACACACGGAGTCTAATGTTTTTGCTATAACGCTTATAGCTCGCGGTGAAAACGGGGTTGTTGACGTATTGTAATGAGCCACGCCAGCGTGAATTACATTCATTCGCCCCCTGATGATTTTTCGGCCACTCAAAGCGTAATAATTGAGCAATGTTATCCAGCCATTGTAAGCGTCGGCTTTCGTTCGGGTTGCCTGCTAAGCCTTGAATCAGGGGACGATTTTCGACACCGCTCCAGAAGGCTTTATCTGTGGTTAAGTGTTCGAAATAGTATTCGGTTAGTTCACAATCTAGGGTGTAATTAATTTGGCTAATCATATCGGGGTAGGCCAGCAGGGCGACACCGCCATCGATTATGGCTCCGGGATTATTTTGGCTCATTAAATACTGCTGAATCGCACCGCCTGATCCGCCATAACCAATAGTAAAAATAGGCGCACGATAGCGTAGGCTAAAATTACGTTTTAGCCGAAGAGCGGTATCTTCTTGCAGCCAAATATTATAGCCATTACCGGTTTCCGTTGCGGTAGAAAAGACGACGGCATAGCCTTTCTCTAGGTACTGACGCATATCTTTTGATAAACGGTGCATGCGTAATACGCCTTGCTGAAAGCCAATGCCTATACCACCTCGGAAATAATAAATAAGCTTACCGTTCCATTTAGAAAGGTCAGGTTTTAACAGTTCATCACTGCGACTGGAGGGCATTAACATCGCGTAGGGGTAGCGATTAATTGTGCCCGTTTCCATACGGATAATAAGATCGGCATTTTTTGGTAATGTTTCGTTATTATCCGCTATTTGGTAGAATTTTCTGCTGTTTTTGGCGGTATTGTATGAATAAAAGATACGAGTAGGCAGTGAGCAATCTTTACTATAGCCAATAATTAATTCTGATCGCTTACCTTCTTTGGTTTCTGCATAAACAGGTACTCCCCAGCCACTGGTATTATCAATCAGTGGTTGCCCTAACTGAGAGCGCTCGGTATCGCAGACAAATGGGTATTGGTTTTTACCTGCAAATAAGGGTTCAATGGGACCGGTAGCGCCATACTCGATAGGAAAAACAAACGTTTCTTCTGGACGTTGTAGGTCTTTTGGGTGAGGGCCGGAATAAGGTGGGTGGTTGATTAGCTTGTTGCCGGGAGGAATGCCGGCAACAGCCACATAGCCTTTATCAAGTCCTAATTCGTCGCGAATCCATTGATAGAGATACCAGCTACCAAAGCCACCTATGGAAAAGGTGAATATTAACGTCGCAAGTAAGGCTTTTTTCATAATGAACTCCCTCTGGCTAATATCTTAAGCTTAGCAGAGGAAGCGATTGTGCTAGCTACCGTTAACGTTATATTAAGAGATCGCTTCGGCCCATAAGTCATATTCATCAGAGTGAGTGATCTTCACTTCAACAAAATCCCCCGGGGCGCAATCGAAATACTGGTTTAAGTAAACCATGCCATCAATGTTGGGCGCGTCGGCGACGGTACGACCGACCGCACCTTCTTCATCGTCAACCTCATCAATTAATACGGTCATTGTCTGACCGACTCGACGAGCCAGTTTACGAGTGCTGATTTCTTGTGCCTTTTCCATAAAGCGTTCCCAGCGTTCTTGCTGAAGCTCTACCGGTATGTGATTGGGTAAGGCGTTGGCTTTAGCACCGTCTACTGGGCTGTATTTAAAGCAACCGACACGATCCAATTCTGCTTCGTCTAACCAGTCTAAAAGAATCTGAAAGTCTTCTTCGGTTTCGCCAGGGAAACCCACCACAAAGGTTGAACGCAATACGATGTTCGGTGCAATTTCACGCCATTTTTTGATGCGCGCTAAGGTATTTTCGGCATGAGCAGGGCGCTTCATTAGCTTCAATACCGCAGGACTTGCGTGCTGAAACGGAATGTCTAAATAGGGCAGTATGTGGTTTTCAGCCATCAACGGAATGATGTCGTCAACGTGGGGGTAAGGATAAACATAATGCAAACGTACCCAAACGCCCATTTTTCCAAGTTCTTGGCACAAGGACAGCAAGTTCGTTTTAACCGGAGCGCCATTCCAGAAACCCGTGCGAAACTTCATGTCTACGCCATACGCGCTGGTATCTTGGGAAATAACAAGCAGCTCTTTCGTGCCGGCATCAACTAAACGCTTAGCTTCTTCTAAGACATCACCGATGGGACGACTCACGTGCTTGCCGCGCATATCGGGAATGATGCAGAAGGTACACTTGTGGTTGCAGCCTTCGGAAATTTTCAAATACGAATAATGACGCGGCGTCAGCTTGACGCCTTGAGCCGGTATTAAATCGGTAAAAGGATCAAAGTTAGGATTCGGTGGTACCCACTCGTGTACAGCGGTCATCACTTCTTCGTAAGCATGTGCGCCAGAAATGGCGAGAATGCCTGGGTTTTCTTTCTTGATTAGCTCAGCGTCAGCGCCTTTGCCCATGCAGCCAGTCACAATGACTTTACCGTTAGCGGTCATCGCTTCGCCGATGGCGTCTAATGATTCCTGCTTCGCGGCATCAATGAAACCACAGGTATTGACCACCACTACGTCAGCATCTTCGTAGGTATTGGTGATGTCATAACCATCAATTTTCAACTGCGTAAGAATACGCTCAGAGTCAACAGAGTTTTTTGGACAGCCTAGACTCACGAAGCCAATCTTACCGCTGGTATCGTGGTTGCTAGAAGCGATAAGGTCGCTAGGGTTCTGTGGATCAATCGAACGGGTGTTATCTGACATTGTTGGCCCATCAAGGTAATAATATTGCAAGATCTAATAATGGCGTGATTTTAGCCTAAATGGGGATTTTAGGCTATGAATAACCTTTGCATAACCTATGAATAACCTATGAAAAGGGTGGTCAAATACGGCGCAACTCGGTAGATTGCAATGAATTTAAAGTTCGGCGCGCTATTAACCGTGCAACTATAGGACTCAGATTATGTTAGCAAGGATCGTATCAGGCCGCCCATGGAATTAATTGCGTCGCTAAAACAGTATTTTGGTTTTGATCAATTTCGAGGGGGTCAAGAACAAACGATTCGCCAGCTTATTCAAGGACAATCGTCTTTAGCCATCTTTCCTACGGGGTCGGGCAAGTCGTTGTGTTATCAGCTGACGGCACTCCATCTGCCTAACGTCACCTTAGTAGTATCGCCTTTACTGGCGTTGATGAAGGATCAGTTAGAGTTTCTCGCCAGCAAAGGGATTGCTGCGGCCAGTATTGATTCGACCTTAACCGGGGACCAAAGCCAGCAGGTCATGGCGGATGTTCGTTCGGGTAAGATTAAAATTTTAATGGTGTCGGTTGAGCGCTTTAAAAACGAACGTTTTCGCCAGTTTATTAACGGCGTGCCTATTTCGATGCTGGTGGTTGATGAAGCCCACTGTATTTCTGAGTGGGGACATAACTTTCGCCCAGACTATTTAAAACTGCCGGTTTATTGCCAAGAATTAAATATTCCTTTGGTTTTATTATTAACCGCCACCGCCACGAAAAAGGTTAAGAATGACATGGCGGCTAAGTTTGCCATTCAGGGGCAGCATGTTGTGCAGACGGGTTTTTATCGTGCCAATTTAGACTTGTCGGTTGTGCCGGTGGCTGAGGCGGAAAAATCACAGATGTTGGTACAACACATTCGTCACCAGCAGCAAGCGTTTTCTGCCGCAGGCATCGTCTATGTTACTTTGCAGCACAGTGCTGAGCGAGTCGCGGCTTATCTGCAGGGGGCAGGCATTAACGCTGCGGCTTACCATGCAGGTTTTGAGTCGGACAAGCGTCAGCAGATTCAAAATGATTTTATGCAAGGTCGAACCGATGTTGTGGTCGCCACTATTGCGTTTGGTATGGGGATTGATAAATCCGATATTCGTTTTGTGATTCACTATGATCTGCCTAAGTCGATTGAGAATTACAGCCAAGAAATTGGCCGAGCAGGGCGTGATGGTCAGCCTTCAAATTGTATTACCCTGGCCAATCTTGATGGCTTAAATACCGTCGAAAACTTTGTTTATGGTGATACCCCCGAGCTTGCCGCCATTGAATTTTTGCTTGAAAATATTCGCCAAGAAAGTAAAGCCTCTACCCGCGAAGCGTCTAATAATACCACCGAGTGGGAGTTGCAAGTTGTCGGGCTTTCTAATGCCAGTAATATACGTCAGCTGCCTTTGAAAACATTATTAGTACAGCTTGAGATGATGAAGGTCATCAAGCCTATGTACGCCTATTTTGCTGAGTTTAAGTATAAGTTTTTAAAAGACAAAGATGTGATACTGGGTATGTTTGAGGGCGAGCGCCGAGATTTTTTACAAGCCATTTTTAATACCAGTCACTTTAAAAAAGTCTGGGGATCCCCTGATTTTGACGTATTATTTAATACATACAAGAGCGAACGTGCCCGTGTTATTACGGCACTGGATTATTTGGCCGAAAAGCAACTGATTGAACTCGAAAGTAAAAAAATGACGGAGGTATTTCAAGTCAATCAGGGTGAATTAAATCAGGTTGATCTTGCCCAAAATTTGCATCACTATTTCGTTGATAAAGAAGAAAAAGAAATTAAACGTATTGCCTCACTGGTGCGGTTTTTTGAATTAGAGACCTGTTTGAGTGCTAATCTGGCGCGTTATTTTGATGATCAAAAGGCACCGCAGCACTGTGGCCATTGCTCGGTTTGTCGAGGTCAGGTCGCTAAGCTCGAATACAGTCAGCAGCCTACTTGGCCCTCTGACTCAGAGCTGCAAAATTCACTGCAAGGACTCGCTCAGACGTTAGCCGGTAAGGCGGATATCTCACTGGATATTCAATGTCGTTTTTTAGCGGGTATCAGTGTGCCTATTTTTGCCCGTAATAAGGTGAGACAACTGCAGGGATTTGGCTGCTGTGAGCCTTTAAGATATGGCGATATTCGGGAGAAAATCAAACGCTTTTCTTGATGATCGCATCAATTTTTTTTCATCGCTTTATAGCTTCATAGCTTCATAGCTTCATTGTTACATTTCTTCTAGGACTTAACGAAAGCCTAGGCAAGAAATGTAACAATTTAATATTGTGGTTAGTACTTATTGAAGCTGCTCGTAGGTGAAGTCGTCATCAGCATTTTCTAAACGCTCTTTGCGTTTACGTTCTTCGGCGAGAACCGATCTGATTTCGTTCATCACCGAATCAACATCGGCTTCTTCCGTTGTCTCTTCGAACAGCCCGGTCAGAATAGTATCGGCGGTTAGGTCACCCTCTTCGTAGAGTGCCCACATTTCTTTTGCGTAGTGAGTGCGCAAGAGTTCAGGAGCATATTGACCGTAATATTCGGTCATATTGCCGACATCGCGCTCTAGCATTGACTTTGCGTGGTTGTTGGCCGCCGCGTCGACTGCTTGAGGTAAATCGATAATGACCGGGCCGTAATCATCGACGAGTACGTTGAATTCGGATAAATCACCGTGTACTAGGCCAGCCACCAGCATACGCTTAACATCGTTCATAATGGTTAAGTGATCTTCAAGGGCTTGTTCATGGGTCATGGAGACATCATTTAAACGCGGTGCAACTTCCCCCTCGTCATAGGTAACCAGTTCCATTAGCAATACGCCATCAAAGCATCCGTAAGGTTTAGGCACACGTACACCCGCTTCTGCTAGGCGATACAAGGCATCAACCTCGGCATTATGCCAAGATTCTTCTTGTTGCTTACGACCAAACTTGGAGCCTTTTTCCATCGCGCGCTGGCGACGGCTATTTTTGCTCTTGCGGCCTTCTTGATATTGCACGGCTTGCTTAAAGCTGCGTTTAGCGGCTTCTTTATAAACTTTGG
>JBNMOT010000107.1:0-11654 GCA_051275515.1 Oleispira sp.
CAAAGAAAGCTTAACCAAAACAACATCTTATCTTCTTACTCTGAAGTGATTTCGAAGGCGCTTCTTAATAAAAAGAACACGTCATTCAAACTCTCTCTGAGCAGGCTGTGCATCTTAAAGACTTCAGCCGGAGTGTCAAGTGATTACTTTCAAGAGATCTCAAAAAAACCTATTAAAAACAACACCTTATCTCAACTCAATTCGAATCACCCGAAGGTCATTCTGTCTGAGCAGGCGGCGAATAATACGCTTATCCACGGCCCCGTCAACCGATTCCTGCAAATATCTTACAAAACATTGATATGAATGCAACAACCGTTCAAATCGCTTAATTATCGTACGAATTCAAACTAAGATCTTAAGATTAGCGGGAATGTGAGCAGACTCAAGGTGGATTAGTTAATGATCGAGAGCTATGGAATAGAATAATCAAATAAAAGCGGATTAGAGATATAGGGCAACGAATACGGCAAGCACACTATAAATACAGCACAGTAAGCGATGTTTCTATCCACATCTAAACTGATCGGGTAAAGAACCCTTTGATCTTGACCAGAGAAAAACGCTGCCCTAAAAAAACCAACGTAATAAAGGCGTACAAGCTTGGATCAAACCAACTCGAGCGTATTTGCAGTAAATAATGAACCGCACATAAGAAAGCAATGAGATAAATGACTTTGTGTAAAGACTTCCACTTACGCTTTAATCTTTTCTGCCAGCCCTTAGTAGATGTTATAGAAAGCGGTATCAATAATACCCAAGCAAGAAATCCTAATGTTAGATAAGGTCGCTCCACCAGTTCACTTCCAATATCCTGCCATTGCCATGCCAATAAAAATGCCATATACGACAACAAATGCAGTGTCGCATAAAACATAACAAACAAACCTAACATGCGCCTATGCATTAAAGGCCACGTCCAACCCAACCACTGACGAATAGGACTAACCGCTAAAGTAAGCAACAATACATTAAAAGCCCACTCCCCGGTAAACCAAACAATCGCCTTACCGGGCTCCGGACCTAAAACCTCATAGTCCCCCATTTGCAAAGCAACCACCTGAGCCACAATGAAGGCAAAAGGCGTAAAGAGAACCGAAAAAATCAAACACCTGCGCACAAAAGTTGGCATTAGTAGAACTTTCTCAAATCCATACCTTTATATAGATGTGCCACTTGTTCACCATAGCCATTAAACATTTCAGTTGGAATCCTATTAACATTAAACAGGCCTGAAGGTAGGCGACGCTCTTTTGCCTGACTCCAGCGTGGATGTGATACTGCAGGGTTCACATTTGCATAAAAGCCATATTCGCTTGGTGCTATGGCTTGCCAAGTATTAATAGGGGGTTTTTCCGTAAAACGAATTTTTACGATCGATTTAATACTTTTAAAGCCGTATTTCCACGGGACAACTAAACGAATCGGTGCACCGTTTTGTTTTGGCAGGATCTCACCATACAAACCCACCGCCATTAACGTTAATGGATTCATGGCCTCATCAATTCTTAGCGCTTCAATATATGGCCAATCTATTGTAGAAAAACGTGAACGCTGACCAATCATCTGTTTAGGGGCTTCTAACGTTGTGAATTCAACATACTTTGCCGTAGATAAAGGCTTAAAACGCTTCATTAGCTCTGCCAATGGGAAACCGATCCAAGGTATCACCATCGACCATGCCTCTACACAGCGCAACCGATAAATACGTTCCTCTAACGGCATAGACTTTAAAATGTCTTCTAGATTAAACGTCCCCTGCTTTTCACACTCACCTTCAATCGTTATCGACCAAGGGTCCGTCACTAGAGCACCGGCATTGCGCGCAGGATCATCTTTACCTGTGCCAAATTCATAAAAATTATTATAAGTGGTAATGTCACGATAAGGTGTTAATTTCTGTCCTTTACCGAATGCGGTATCTGATGCACCGGCCACTTGAGCTTTTAACCAGTCAGGGCCAAAGTTTAACGGCTTACCTGGGTGTGTTTCTAATGCACCTGCTGTTGAAGCCAAGCCCATTGCCGCGATCGCTGCACTACCTTGCTGCATAAACGCTCGACGATTCAAATAGGCTGAATGAGACGTAATTTCAGATGATGGTATATCAGCAGCAGGCTTAATCAGCATAATAGACTCGTTCTTGTAAAATCATTGAGTAGTACATATCGCATAGCGATTGTAGCAGTAGACCCCTATATGCCGATAAAATTCCAATACAGCGTCATAATTTATTTTTAATACGTACAAAAAAGGCCTCTTATGAGGCCTAGATTTTGTTAGCAAAAAAATTACATCAGGACTTGCGCCCTTTCCAATACTTCATACCGCTAACCACTGGGCCAGAGAGTGCGTAACCCATAAAAATACATAAAAGCACTTTGGCTGGGTCCATCGATACCACCACAAAAGCCATTACAACGGCAAGCATTGCGACAAAAGGCACCTTACCTTTTAGATCCAAACCTTTGAAGCTGTGATACTGAAAATTACTCACCATCAACACACCTGCAAAAGGAACTAATAATGCCATAATCCAAACAACATCTTCCCCCGTTGCTCCCATTTCACTAAAAGACCAGACCGTACCCGCAACAATGGCCGCAGCAGCAGGACTTGCCAGACCGGTAAAATAATTTTTATCGGCCGTATCAATTTGCGTATTGAAACGCGCTAAACGAAGCGCAGCACCTGCAACATAAACAAACGCAGCCACCCATCCCAATTTACCCAGATCTTGTAATGCCCAGCTAAAAGCGACTAATGCTGGAGCGACCCCAAAAGAAACCATGTCGGCTAGGCTGTCATATTCAGCACCAAAATCACTTTGAGTATTGGTTAAACGTGCCACACGACCATCTAGACCGTCTAAAATCATAGCAATAAAAATGGCAATCGATGCGTTGGAGAATAAGCCATTCATACTAGCCACAACCGCATAGAAACCAAAGAACAAAGCCCCTGTCGTGAATAAGTTGGGTAATAAATAAATACCTTTATTACGCGGCTTAGTGCCAGAATTTGCTTCACAACTTTTTGATTCTGTGGCGCTTTCTTGATTATCGTCGCTCAATGTCACTACCTTATTATTATCTTCATCATTCATAAATTAAACTCTTAACTACTTATACATAATAGATGCTAATGGCCGCTTTTATAGTCTTAACGGCTAAGTGCTACTTCATCTTTAGTGCGCAGGTCTATCACTTGTGCGTACAAATCATACCATTTATACGTTTATCTTACTGAGATGAGCGCAGAAGCGCTAGCTATTCCCACATCACCGTTTGCCAAAGTGCTGAGATTAACGGCTCATGTAAGCGCTTACTTTGAGCGCAAAGGCCGACAGCAAAGGGTTCAAGTTCTGGCTGTACATCCAATATACGCACTTTATTCATTAGAGGGCTGTTCTTTAGGACTAAATCTGGCACCACTCCAACTCCACAGCCAAGACTAACCATACTGACGATTGCTTCATGCCCTGAAACTTGCGCATAGATATTCTGTTTTAAACGCTTCTGTTTAAACCAGCGATCCACTCGAGTTCTGGCCAATCCAGTTTCTGACAAAACCAGTGGCACCTTATTCCAACAAATATCCTCTTCTAATAATTCCGGAACAGCCTGGCTTGATTCGGGCGCTATAAATAACAAAGGCGCTGGCGTGATGGTTTTAAACGTTAAATTGGCAGCCAGATGATCTGGACGCGCCGCGATCACCATATCAACATCCCCTGACTGAACATGTGAAATCGATTCGGCCGCATCACCTGTTTTTAAACGGATATCTACCAGTGGGTGATGCGCTCGAAACCGACTTAATAATTCAGACAAAAAGCTGTAACTTGCCGTCACTGAGCAATAAATACTTAATTCGCCCTGTAATTCACTGGCTTGGCGCTGCATTGACAGCTTAAGCTGATGCCATAGCTCCAATACCTGTTTAGCATGCTGGCGAAATAACTCACCTTCTTCCGTCAACCGTAATCGAGTGCCTTCACGAGCAAATAGGCTAGACCCAACATTTTCTTCCATGCGCTTTAAACGCCGACTCAACGTAGAAGGACTGCAATGAACTAATTGACTTACCACACTTAATTTTTGATGCTCAGCCAACTGAACGAAAACTTCTAAATCCTTGTAATCCATAACAAAAACTCAAACCTATTAGTAAAAGAAAAAGCGTTGCAAAAAACGCAATAGCAAAAAGCAATTATAGCATTTTACGCAACGATAAACTTCACTTAGAATGTTCGCCATCGAATGATCCATTCGCCCAAATTCTTATTAATTTTTATAGATTGGAGAGACTCATGTCTAACAACTATTTCAACACGTTAAACTTACGTGAACAGCTTGATCAACTTGGTCGTTGTCGTTTCATGAACCGCAGTGAATTCGCTGACGGTTGTGAAGCGCTTAAAGGCAAAAAGATCGTTATCGTTGGTTGTGGTGCTCAAGGCCTTAACCAAGGTTTGAACATGCGCGATTCTGGCTTAGACATCTCTTATACGTTACGTGCAGCAGCCATCGCAGAGAAACGTGCTTCTTTCGTAAACGCGTCTGAAAACGGTTTTGTTGTGGGTACTTATGAAGACTTGATCCCTCAAGCTGACCTAGTACTTAACCTTACTCCTGATAAACAGCACACTGCAGTAGTTACTGCAATTATGCCTTTGATGAAGAAAAACTCTACTCTTGCCTACTCTCACGGCTTTAATGTGGTTGAAGAAGGCATGAAAATTCGCGAAGACATCACTGTAATCATGGTTGCTCCTAAGTGCCCAGGTTCTGAAGTCCGTGAAGAATATAAGCGTGGATTCGGTGTTCCGACTCTGCTTGCTGTTCACCCAGAAAACGATCCACGCGGCGAAGGCTGGGATCTTGCTAAAGCTTACGCTTCTGCAACGGGTGGTGACCGTGCGGGTTGTCTGGAATCTTCTTTTGTTGCTGAAGTTAAGTCTGACCTTATGGGTGAGCAAACTATCCTTTGTGGTATGTTGCAGACTGGCGCTATCTTGGGCTTTGAAAAGATGGTTGCTGACGGCATCGACGGCCCATACGCCGCTAAATTGATTCAATTCGGTTGGGAAACGGTTACTGAAGCATTGAAGATTGGCGGCATCACTAACATGATGGATCGTCTAGCTAACCCAGCTAAAATCATTGCGTTTGATATGGCTGAAGAACTTAAAGACCTTATGCGTCCTTTGTTCCGCAAGCATCAAGACGACATCATCACGGGTCACTTCTCTAAGACTATGATGGAAGATTGGGCTAACGACGACGTTAACCTTCTTAAATGGCGCTCCGAGACTGCTGAAACTGGCTTCGAAAAAGCAGCACCAACAGATGTGGAAATCACTGAACAAGAATTCTTCGACAAAGGCATCATGCTTGTTGCTATGGTTAAAGCCGGCGTTGAGCTTGCTTTTGAAGCCATGGTTGAGTCTGGTATCGTTGAAGAGTCTGCATACTACGAGTCTCTTCATGAAACGCCACTAATCGCTAATACTATCGCTCGTAAGAAGCTTTACGAAATGAACGTTGTGATTTCTGATACGGCAGAATACGGTTGCTACTTATTCTCACACGCAGCAGTGCCTCTATTGGCTGAAAAGTTCATGCCGCACATTACCACTGAAGTAATTGGTAAAGGCTTAAACCTTACTTCTAATTCTGTTGATAACGCGCGCCTAGTTGAAGTTAACGACGAAATCCGTAATCACCCAGTTGAATATGTGGGTGAAGAGCTACGTGGCTATATGACTGATATGAAGCGTATTGTAGAAGCTTCTTAAGTTAAAAGCGTTTCTTTCCTCGTCTAGCATTGTTGCAGAACCTTGCCCTAGGCAGGCGAGAACTGAGTTCGCTTTATGAATTGAGTTAATTCGATTCATAAAAAAATGCCCCGTTTGATCGCTCAAGCGGGGCATTTTTGTTTGTTTATTTATAAATTATCGAAGTACCTCTCAGCCTCTATATATTAACGCCCCGGCATATACTTTTTCACATCAGTATTAAAGTAACGCTTAAACACATTATTAGCCTCGTCTTCTGATTGGCGCCAGCCATAAACTTTTGGTTTAGACGTTTCAATCGCCAATGTTTTAAAAATTAACCAATCATAAATAGCCAAGGTAGCCGTCACGTTTTTCGCTGAGTTTTTACCTCGAGAGTGATGCTGATGATGCTGTGTAGGAAAAGTAATAACATGACACAAGCCCCACATAATATTACGCACCCATTTATTTTTGTGGTTTAGAAAGTACAAATCATAATTCCAATTCACATGGGTATGCGCAGCCCATAAACCTTTAAATACCGTAGCCACCAAAAACACTTCTGTTAAACCCAAATACAATGCGACTATTTGAAACCAGTAATTAGGTAGGATAAACCACCATGCCCAGCCATTAATAAATGTCTGCGTGACCGATAGCTGCCCTTTATTATCAGTACCACCCAACAAGTGGTGCGGGCGATGATTCATTTTATAAAACGCCTGAATCCACTTCAGTGTCTTATTTTTAGGCCGCCTTGAATGAGAGAACAAATGAGCGCTGCCATGTAAAAACTCTTCGATGCAAAAGAAACCAACTAATGCCCACCAAAAATAATCTTGCTCCAGCCAAATAAGGCTACCAGCACTGGCAGGAAACAGCGTTATCATTACCAATGAGATGCCAATGACTAATAAGGGTCTTTGCACCACCCCCATCATAAATGTAGCTAAAAATGCCATATACCAATCTTGCTTGGTTTTTTTACCCGCTTTAGTGCGCCCACTGACACACTCCCAAAGAGCCGCCAGCACAATAAACACCACTACCACCACTTTCAATAAATCTTCCATTGAGCACCTTTCTTCTTTTTGTTAATTATTATGAGTACCACATTAGGCGAGATTACTTTATATTAAAATTCGATATTACCAATAAGCAACTTCCATGAAGCTGAACTTACGATCCATTGACCTCAACTTACTGCCTATTTTTGAAGCCGTCATGGAAACACGACAATACTCAAAAGCCGCTGAACGACTTGCCATGAGCCAGCCTGCCATGAGCGCCGCAGTAAAACGCCTCAGAGATACTCTCGATGACCCTTTATTTGTTCGTACCAGTAAAGGGGTTGTTCCTACACCCAAAGCAGAAATGTTATATCAAGATATCTGCGGGGCCTTAACACAGCTTCGTCAGGGCTTAAGCATGCAGAAAGGCTTTGACCCTAGCGCCCAGCCCCATAGCTTTCGCATCTTAAGCAGTGATTATTTTGAATTCGTTTTATTACCTCAACTCATAGAAACGGTTGAGCAAGATGCTCTTCAAATACGCTTCGATCTCAAACCTATTTTAGAAGACTCTACCAAACAGCTTATTCACGCCCAAGCGGATGTCATGTTAGATGCTTTTCCTATTGAAGATGACAGACTCCACTGCGAAGTTGTCACTGAAGAAACACTGGTGGTCGTAGCCAGAAAACAACATCGCTGGCTTAAACACCCCATAACGGTCCAGGATTTTTTTAATGCTACTCACGCGGTATTGCCAAATCGAGGCCGGTTATTACCCTTGGATAAAATCCTCGATACACCGCATATGCAAAAAAGGAAGGTAGGCGTACAGGTCACTCAATATATTAGTTTATTGGCAGCCGTGGCAAATAGTGAGTACATCGCAACCGTACCACTGCATCTTGCCGAGCGATACGCCGATGCTCTGGGGTTAGCGGTATATGACTTTCCTATTGATGTACCTCCAATTCCAATTTACATGATGTGGTCGAAAGCATTTGATCATGACCCAGCCAATAAATGGTTGCTAGCTCAGCTACGGGATGTAATTCAAGATATGGCCGGGGGGGGGGTAGTAGACATTCAGTAGAAAATAAGAGTTCTTAATTCAACGACTGAATTTGTAACACTAGCCTCTTAAACGAAAGAGGCAAGCTAAAAAACTTTAACTACTCAACGCTTTCAACTTCAAAACTGTGAGTAATTTCAACGCCGCCCTTTTCCAACATGATTGACGCTGAACAATACTTTTCAGCAGAAAGCGCAACGGCCTTTTCAACAGCTACTTCACGTAACTTACGACCCTGTATTTTAAAATGAATATGTATTTTAGTGAACACTGAAGGTACTGTATCTGCACGCTCCGCTTCTATCTCAGCAACACAATCCACAATATCTTGGCGCTGCTTCTTTAAAATGCTCATCACATCAAAGCTGGTACAACCGCCCAAACCCAATAACAATAATTCCATAGGGCGTACGCCCTGGTTGTTGCCGCCGTGATCCTCAGGACCATCCATTATTACCGTATGACCAGTGCCGGACTCACCGATAAACTTGACGTCTCCGCCCCACTTAATTGTCGCTTTCATTAAATTTCTCCGTAAAATGGCGCAAGGTTATCATAGCAAAGATAGATAGAATAATATCAACTCTCATTCTGAGATTTATTTACTCGCAGTAATGACTCAGTTTGATAGAATAATGCTGGCGTATAGGTTGCTACTACTGCAGCATTATATGTTGCTAGTATTTAATTAAGACTGCATTATTATTTTAATGGGCACTTTTGCTCTTATTACCGCGAATGGGTAACTGATTTATGAGCCTTTATGGAACGAGTACCAAAGCTGAATACATTGATATTTTTTTAGAACATGCCCACCGCCGCCGTTACCCTGCTCGCAGTACTCTTATTTATGCCGGTGATAAAAGTGATTCACTGTTTTTACTCGTCAAAGGCTCCGTGTCCGTCATCATTGAAGATGAAGATGGTCGTGAGATGATCATGGCCTATCTGAATGAAGGCGACTTCTTTGGAGAGATGGGCCTGTTTGATGTCGAAGCTAAGGCACGCACTGCTTGGGTTAAAGCGAAGGCAGATTGTGAAGTCGCTGAGATAAGTTATGTCAAATTTCTAGAACTGGTTAAAGATGATCCTCGCTTGCTTTATACCATTTTTGAACAAATGTCCTTACGCTTGCGAAATACAACGCGAAAAGCAGGGGATTTGGCTTTCTTGGATGTAACAGGACGAGTCGCTCGCACTTTATTAGAACTGTCTCAAGAGCCGGATGCGATGACCCACCCAGACGGCATGCAAATTAAAATAACACGCCAAGAAATAGGTCGGATTGTCGGATGCTCTCGCGAAATGGTGGGCCGTGTACTAAAAGCTTTGGAAGAACAAGGCTTAGTCGACGTTGCAGGAAAAACGATGGTTGTTCACGGTACTCGCCGCGCAGCCACACTGCCACGAAGAAACCTCTAAATAATCATAGGCAGATCACTCAACATTGTTCTAGACTTAAATGAGCATTTTGGAGCAAAGACTATATGAGAGACCAAGCATTATTCAGCGACGACGAGCATCTGCTTGGCGACGACGATAAACAATCACCAATGATTGAAAATCAGACATGGAAAGTTTTAATCGCAGATGACGAGCCGGACGTTCATAAAGTCACTCGTATGGTTCTGCATAATTTCTCATTTGATGGTTTAAAGCTGGAATTGATAAGCGCCTATAGTGGCCAAGAAGCGAAAGATATTATGGCATCTCGAGATGATATTGCTCTCGCAATGCTCGATGTTGTTATGGAAGATGAGCATGCAGGTTTAGAAGTCGCTCGCTATATTCGTGAAGATCTTAAAAATCGCTACACTCGCTTAGTTCTAAGAACTGGCCAACCAGGCCAAGCCCCTGAAAATGAAGTCATTCGAAACTATGATATCAATGACTACAAAGACAAAACTGAACTTACGACAACCAAACTCAATACTTTGTTATATGCGACGTTACGAAGCTATCGCGATATTTGTACCCTGAACCTTAATCGAAAAGGGCTTGAAGGTGTTATTAAAGCATCAACGGAAATTTTTAGTTCAGGCACTCTCAACAAGTTCGCCAGCGCAGTACTCTCTCAAATAACGAATTTACTAGGGCTGGAACAAAGCGCTTTATATTGTTCATCCATTACCCATGATACTCAGCTCGATATAGAAACACGTACTTTTAGAATATTAGCCGCCACTGGCGATATGAGAACTAGTCATACTGTCACCAGCTTTGAAGAGCTGCCAGAACAAGTACGAGAAGGTTTTAAAAAAGTTTTAGCAGATCATAAATCTCACTATCACGAAGACTATTACATTGGCTATTTCTCTACCCAAAAAGGCAGTGAGAGTTTACTCTATGTCACTGTTCGTCATGAGTTAAGTGCACTTGATAAGCAATTATTAGAAATCTACGCTGCCAATGTAGCCGTAACTTATGAAAACCTGCTGATGCGAGATGACATACAGGAAACACAAAAAGAACTGGTTTACATGCTAGGTGAAGCCGTAGAACAGCGATCTAAAGAAACAGGGGCACATGTAAAACGCGTGGCTCAAATCTCTCAGCTATTGGCCACCGCTTATGGCTTATCAGAACAAGAGGCTGAGTTGATTAAACTGGCATCGCCATTACACGATGTTGGTAAAGTAGGTATTCCTGACAGTATCTTAAATAAACCGGGCAAACATACTCCAGAAGAATGGGAGATCATGCAAACCCATGCACTGATTGGCGAAGAGATTCTGGCTAAATCAGACAAACGTATTTTGAAACTTGGCTCTATCATTGCTGGCCAACATCATGAAAAATGGAATGGCAATGGCTACCCACGCGGACTAAAAGGCGAAGAGATTCATATTGCTGGGCGGATTACAGCACTCGCCGATGTATTTGATGCGTTAGGCAGTAAGCGTTGCTATAAAGACGCGTGGCCCATTGAAAAGATTATCGCTATCATAAAAGAAGAGCGTGGCAAGCAGTTTGAACCTAAGTTGGTCGATTTATTTGAAGAAAATATTGAAGAATTGATGGCTATTCGCGAGAATTTTCCAGATAACTACTAATATAATCTGTTTTAGAGCGGATATAAAAAAAGGCACAAAAAAAGCAGGCTTCAAATTGAAGGCTGCTTTTTTATTTCTGCTCTTAAATATAGCGTCTATGCACCATAATTGTATAAAAAGCTTAGAAAAACAACTCGGCTAGCTTATCTCCAGGGAATTCAGCACGCATAAAAGCTTCCCCCACTAAGAAAGCATTTACCTGCTTGGCTCGCATCGCAGCAACATCTTTACGGCCCAAAATACCGCTTTCAGTAATCACCATACGATTTGCAGGAATCTGATCCAGTAGATCATAAGTATTTTGTAGACTTACTTCAAAAGTATGTAGATTACGGTTATTAATACCCACTAATGGCGTATCGAGCTTAAGTGCAGAATGTAATTCCTTCTCATCATGAACTTCAACCAAAACATCCATGCCCAATTCTGTCGCTAAACCCGAAAGGTCTTGCAGCTGCATGTCGCTCAAAGCAGAAACAATTAATAAGATACAATCAGCGTTGATCACCTTAGCTTCAAAAACTTGATAAGGGTCGATTAAAAAATCTTTACGGATAACAGGTATTGAACACGCATTACGTCCTTGCTGCAAAAAGACTTCACTGCCTTGGAAATAATCTTTATCAGTTAAAATCGACAAGCACGCCGCACCAGCTTTTTCATAAGATTCGGCAATGCGTGCAGGATCGAAATCTTCACGAAAAACCCCCTTACTCGGCGAAGCCTTTTTAATTTCG
>JBNMOT010000108.1:0-11589 GCA_051275515.1 Oleispira sp.
GTCGCCGGATCGGGGGGTGCCGCTTGCAGTGATATCGTTGAAGCCGTCGACACATTAAGAGAAAAAGGCGTACGCAAAGTGGGGCCTTATCGCGTTACTCGTACGATGGGCAGCGCAGTTTCGGCTAACTTGGCCACGGCATTCTCTATTAAAGGTATTAACTACTCAATTACCTCAGCCTGCGCAACCAGCTCTCACTGCATTGGACACGGCGCGGAATTAATTCAATGGGGCAAGCAAGACATCGTATTTGCCGGTGGCGGTGAAGAAGAGCATTGGTCATTGACGATGCAATTTGATGCAATGGGCGCCCTTTCTACACAATATAATGACAACCCTACTCAAGCTTCTCGGCCTTACGATAAAGGTCGTGATGGTTTTGTGATTGCGGGTGGAGGGGCTATGCTAGTGCTTGAAGAATATGAACACGCCAAAGCACGTGGTGCTCATATTTATGCTGAAATTGTAGGGTACGCCGCGACGTCTGATGGCGCCGATATGGTGTCCCCTTCTGGAGAAGGCGCATCGCGTTGTATGCAATTGGCCATGAGCCAAGCTCAGTGTGATATTAATTATATTAATGCTCACGGCACAAGCACCCCCGCCGGAGACATTACTGAACTGCAAGCAACCGCAGAAGCTTTTGCACAATTTTACGGTCAATCTAGTGACTTCTCATTACCCCCCATAAGTTCAACCAAATCACTCAGTGGCCACTCTTTAGGAGCCGCAGGGGTTCAAGAAGCAATTTATTGTTTATTAATGATGCAACATAACTTTATTGTAGGGTCAGCTAATATCGAGCATCTCGATGATGGCGCTACTAAGTTCCCTATTATTAAAGACAATCAAACAGCAGAATTATCGGCAATAATGTCGAATAGCTTCGGTTTTGGTGGTACAAATGCCAGTTTGATTTTCAAGTCAGTATAAAAGTGACATACTCAGGTTTTAATGATCAATCGACATTATTTTTACATCGGACACGATTGATACTAATACAATAACAGATAGCTAATGCCAAACGGATTCAGATCGAATGACTCAAGTAATCATCGACCCAAAAAATACGAAACAAGCGATACCAGAAGATAAAGGCATCGATAAACTTTATCAAATTGCTGAAAAACTAGCCCAAGATTTTTCTTTATTCCCTAATATTGACGATGACTCAATTTATAAGCACGTCCAAGGTTTGGTAAGTGATAAAGACTGTCAGCGTGAGCGCTCAGCACTGCGTAATCTCGATATAGACAATTACATAGAACGTGTTGTCAGCCCGAGTGAAAACAATGCTCGCATGTCAGCCAAAACCATCGTTAATACATTAGCTCATAAAGTAATTACGGAAGTTGATAATGGCGCTCTGTATATTGCTGAAGTTGAACTTGATTTTGGTAATTGCTTTCGTCGTATTGGTTTTATTTGTCAAAATCGTGAATACAACAATGGGGCTTGGTTACCTAGCCATCATCATTTAGCGGCCCAACAAGTTCGTAATTTTGCCAAACACTCAATGCCTGTGGTCACCTTAATTGATACTCCTGGAGCCGACGCGGGAGAAGAAGCCAATGCGGGTAATCAAGCGCACTCTATTTCGCACCTTATTACCGAAATGGCGAACCTTGATGTCCCCTCTCTAGGCATTATTTGGGGCGCAGGCTATTCAGGTGGTGCTATTCCACTGGCGACCGCGAACTTATTACTGTCTGTTCGCGACGGTATTTTTAATACTATTCAGCCTCAAGGCTTGGCAAGCATTGCACGCAAATACAATTTAAGTTGGCAAGAATGTGCAAAATTCGTCGGGGTTTCTGCCTATGAATTACAACACATCGGCGTCATTGACGGCATTATTGATTACGCCCCGAGTGATAGCGCTGAAAAACAGCGCAATCTATTGCAAGCAATTGTGTCAGGTATTCAATCGATTGAAACAGGGGCATCAGAATTTGCCCGCAACAAGCCCTATTTAATGGAGCATTACCAACGCAGCGTGACTCGCTTTTTATCACCATCGGATAAATTGGATGAAATGCAGCGTCAGTCCAGCTTTTTTCTTGCGAACAATCCATCTGAGCATTCGAACATTTTTGGTATTACCTTTCGCTATCTACGTTATCTCACTCTGCGTCGCCGTATTCATTCAAAAACGCTGGAAAATTATGGACGTTTAGCCGAAAAAGAAATCCCTAGTGGTGAATTGAGTCAACGTTTAGAAAAAGCAGCTCAGCGTAAGTTTCAAAATTGGATGCAAGCGCCTGAAAAAATTGTTTATGACGAGACACTGCATAAATCATGGAAAAACTTTTGGACCAAGTTCGAAGATCGTGATGGAGAGCGTAATAGTCTATTCAAAATGTTTTTGGGCGAACCCAAAGACAATTATTTAAAAGCCAAGCAACAATTATGTTTCAACCTAGGGTTGTATCTATTCAACCGCTGGAAAGCAGATGCCTCGAAGAATTTCCAAGGCCTAATGACCTACATGGAAGACTACAAGCAGAATCGCTTTTTATTGCGCGCTGATGATATTTTAGATGCCAGCTCTATCGCTGAGTTCATTTTTAAAAACGAACACCCTCTCGCCAACTTGGTTTTGACAAAAGTGAGCCATGAGAGCCAGCAGAAAATAACTGCTGCAATGAAAAAAGAACAAACTAAAGGTCAGTTAAATCAACTTGTCGCCGCAGCCTTAAACAAAATATTGCGCGCGGAACCGATTGCTGATGACATTTGCGCTCAAATGAAACTGTCGGACAAAACTCAAGCTCTAGCCAACAGCTTGGCCAATGTAACAGTAGAAGCCAATCGCCGTATTTTTGAAGAAGCACTTGCACCTTACATTCAATTTAAGCAAGAAAATATTCAAGACCCTGCGCACCCAGACATTACAATTCTAGATGCAATTTTGCACGATGAGTTGCGTCATGATTTCATACAAGTTTGCCAAAACATGCTTGTCTTTGGTGAATTGTATGATCACCTAATTCTCAATTTACCGACCGTCGCCAAAGAAGCCAATAATAACCGTGCCCTTTCTCAAGATTCTGTGCGTGCGCTATTATTAACGTCTCTTGCTCAAGCTACTGAAGGTGACAGCTATACGCCTCAACAGCGTGAGTCGTTTAACCACTGGCTCAGTTATTTTAGTCAAAGTAATCAACGCGGTAACTTTTTAAAGTCAGTAGAAGAATGGAAAAAGCTCGCCTTCCCACAACTATCTGACACGTTATTTGTGATCATCACCTTTTTCTTTGAAAAACTTCTGCATGAGTACCAAGAAGCAGAACAGGAAGGTAAACCTTATAGTGGCCGCATCAACCCCGTCAGTATTGGTCGCCGCAAAGATTTCTGGAATCGCCTCACTATGGCGTATCACGATTTATTAATCCAACGTGTACTGGAAGACGTAAAACGTGAAAAGAAAACAATGGTTCCTGCTTTAATTGAAAAATTCTTCACCAATTTTGAAGAAATTAATAGCAATTTATTATCGGCTGATCCTGTGAATTTCCCTGGATTTCGCAGTTCAATTGAACACGCGCTTAATAATAAGATTACACCTTGTGGTGTTGTAACGGGTTTTGGTAATTTATGCATTGATGGTGAAGAAAAACGAGTGGGTGCAGTGGTCTCCAACCTTGAATTTCAAGCCGGTGCTTTCGACATGGCCAGCGCAGAAAAATTCTGTAAGTTATTAGTTGAATGTTCACGTCAGCAGTTACCCGTTGTGTGTTTTATTTCGTCGGGGGGCATGCAAACTAAAGAAGGCGCAGCCTCACTTTTCTCGATGGCGATTGTTAACGATCGCATTACGCGCTTTGTGCGCGACAATGATCTTCCCATTATTATCTTCGGTTTTGGAGATTGTACTGGCGGCGCACAAGCAAGTTTTGTAACCCATCCGATGGTACAGACCTATTATTTCTCGGGCACCAACATGCCTTTTGCGGGACAGATTGTAGTCCCTTCTTATTTACCGAGCACAGCAACACTTTCTAACTATCTCTCAATCTCTCCAGATTCAATGGACGGTTTGGTTAAACATCCTTGCTTTGATGATATTGATGATCGTTTAAAAGCGATTGACCCTAGCATTCCAATTGCTCGCTATTCGGTTAATGATGTATTAAGTCGTATTTTAAAAGGATTAGTCGTTGCCCAGCGGATGGCACCTGATACGGGTTTATTGGGCACTACATCCAGTACTAATAATGAAAAGATATTTGCACCTATAAAGAAAGTAATGATTCATGCCCGCGGTTGTACCGCCGCTAAGTTAATCAAAAAAGCTCAAGAGAATAATATTCAAGTCGTTCTGGTGCAATCAGACCCTGATATGAGTTCAGTGGCGGTTGATATGTTAGGGCCCAATGATCGTGTGGTCTGTATTGGTGGTAATACTCCCGATGAAAGTTATTTAAACGCTAAGAGTGTCATTAGAATTGCACAACACGAACAGGTTGATGCCCTTCATCCAGGTATTGGTTTTCTGTCAGAAAGTAGCCAGTTCGCGGCATTGTGTGCGAGTTATGGTATTAACTTTGTTGGCCCTTCTGTTTCTTCCATGGAAACCATGGGTAACAAATCCAATGCCATTAATACTGCCATCGCCGCTAATGTTCCGGTTGTTCCAGGCTCCCATGGTATTTTAACCAGTTCGGCTAATACCGCCAGCGTCGCTGAAGATATTGGCTACCCCGTATTATTAAAAGCGGTTCACGGCGGCGGCGGCAAAGGCATTCAAGTCGTTGAGCGCCCTGAAAAAATTCATGAATTATTTCATCAAATATCGACTGAAGCCAAAGCGGCGTTCGGTAATGGCGACGTCTACCTTGAAAAATATGTAACCTCTCTTCGCCACATCGAAGTTCAAGTACTGCGAGACTGCTTTGGTCATACCAAGATTTTGGGTTTACGCGATTGCAGCGTGCAACGTAACAATCAGAAGGTATTCGAAGAATCTGGCTCAACGATGTTGCCAAAAGAACTTGAAAAAGCGGTTTATGACTACGCTGAACAACTCTCAGATGCCGTTGATTACTTTGGTGCAGGTACCGTTGAGTTTATTTACAACCTCGATGAAGACGCCATTTACTTTATGGAAATGAATACACGTCTTCAGGTTGAGCATCCGGTTACTGAAGTCGTTTCAGGTATTGATATCGTCAGTGCTCAGTTTGATATTGCGCAAGGTAAAAGCATTGCTAAGCTAAAGCCAAAACCAAAAGGCTATGCTATTGAAGTACGCGTCACCGCCGAAAAAGCGGTGCGTAAAGGAAACCTAATTGATTTCGCGCCCTTCCCAGGCACTATTAATGAATGCGTTTTACCAGAATTAGACCACATTCAATTAATAACCAGCGCAGGCCCGAATAAACAAGTTTCACCTTTTTATGACAGCATGATCGTACAAATCATTTGTTATGGTAAAAATCGTGACGATACTATTGCTAAGTTGCGTAATTATCTTGATCAAGTTCGTATTACGGGTGTCTGCACGAATATCATTTTATTAAAACGCATTTTAGATGACAGTATTTTCCAACTGGGTGATTACGATACCACTTACTTGCCTCAATTCTTGGCTCGTACCGATGGCGATGCATTGATCGCAGACATGGAAAGTTCCGCTGAACTTAAAAGTAGCCAAGTGGATGCTAAAGCATTGGCGATTGAAGGCTCTGATGAATTGAAGGTACTTTCACCCAGCACTTGCATATTCTACGGCTCTGCCTCGCCTTCTGAGCCTGCGTTTGCCAAAGAAGGTGAGATCATCACGATCGATCAAACACTTTGCCTGATGGAGGCCATGAAGATGTTCAGCCCACTCAGTCTTAAGCACTTTAATATTCAAGGTACTGAGCTGTATCCTGCAAATAAACGCTATCGGATTACTCGTATTTTAAACAGCGATGGACAACAAGTAAACCAAGGCGATTTATTGTTTGTCGTTAAACCCGTTGCCTCAAAAAAAGGATAATTAATAGCAAGGGTCTCGCTATTATATTCTCAATAAAGAATGGGGAATAAGTCATGTGCCTGAGTGTTGAACTTAGGCATATGATTAGTGCCTCAAAATACATTATACTAGCAATATTCACGACTTTAGTTATAAAGAGTTAATAATATGTCTCGTACTGATGCACTGCAAACCTTCACCACCGTTGTTCGAACCCGTAATTTTACCGCCGCAGCAGACTCTTTAGGCGTTACCCCTTCAGCCATTAGCAAGCAAATAAGTGGTTTAGAAGAGCGTCTTGGTGTGCGGTTATTAAACCGAACAACGCGCTCGGTAAGCCCGACTGAAGCGGGACAATTGTTTTATCAACACTGCGAAAATATTCTTGAGTCCATCGCTGAAGCTGAACGATTAGTTACTGATTTTGATGTCACGCCAAAAGGCCGCTTACGCATCACCGCGATGGCTAATTTTGGTCGCCGAGAGCTGGCAAGAATGCTCAATGATTTCGCGCTAGTCTATCCTGACATTAGTTTTGAACTTTACATCAGTGACCGCCCTGTTGATATTGTACAAGAAGGCTTTGATTTTGCCTTACGGATCGGTACGCAAGAAGATTCACGCTTAATCGCAAAACCCGTCGCCAAGCAAAGTATCATGGTTTGCGCCTCCCCTGCCTACCTCGAACAATGGGGCACACCCTCAAGTTTTGAAGATATAATTAACCATCGAATGCTAGTCATCAGTAGTGCAGAATACGCGCGCGCTAATTGGTTAAGGGAGTTTGAAAAATTACATTCTTTTAGGATCAGCGCTGTCGAACGAAAATTAACGGTCAACGACATCGATTTGGCTTATGAAGCCTGCCTTCAAGGAATGGGAATCACTGCGTTACCCAGCTATATAGCTGAACGCAATGTACGCTCTGGCGAACTCGTTCATTTATTTGAAAATGTAGAGATACCCACGAGAACCATTAATGCTGTATTTCCACAAAATCGTTATTTATCAACTAAAAGTCGCGCATTTCTCGACTTTGTAACGTCCTACTTTGCAGATTCTGTTTAATTATTATTAAATATTCTTAGTCGTTAATCTAGCGGTGATTGAGATAATGATCTGTGACCACCGTTTATTTTTTAACGCATATGCCACGTGTGGGCTAGTAATTATCAGATTCTACCATTGCTTTAGGTGATACAAGATCGGTAAATTTCTTGGGTATTTTAGTTATTTTACGTTCGTCATAATCAAAAAAGACGATACCCGTTTTCGCCAACGTCACTAAACGCCCCTCATCTGCACATGTGACACGATAAATAAAATCACAGCCGTACTTATTAAAATCGTTAACCCCAACCTCAAATTGCAAGTTTTCACCCACAAAAGACTCAGACTTAAACTCGACCATCAAGTCTGTCACCATGATCCCAAGTCCAGAAATATTGAACTCGCCAAAACCATAGCTGCGTAAAAAACGCAACCGAGCTTCGTGCAATAGCGATACCATTCTATCGTTACCAACATGGTTGCCGTAATTAATCTCTGTTACACGTACATCTAAAACCGTCTTAAAGGTAAATGACTCTGGAAGTATTAATTTAACTCTTGCCACTGAACTCTCTCACCTATTTGTTATCCAACTCATTAAGAATCAACGCCTCTTGAAATTTGGCAATTGAATCACCATTATACAATTGAGTGCAGATACCTTAGCATCGTGTGTAGTTTTAATGGTTTAGCTTATAAAAGGTGCGCATGATAGCCTTGTGTGCATAAGCTCTACAAACTAATATTAATATTATATTTGGTAACGTTTTGTTAATAAGAATTGATATGAAAAAAAAATGTAAACTATTGGTAAATGCCAGTGCTTTTTTGTCTTTAGCGCTATTCGCTTCTTTTCCCGTTTCTGCGATTATTCCGACCGCTGAAATAGATGCGCCTTTCCAGGCTCGAGCATTCACGCAAACGCAAGTAACAACTTCAAAGCAAAGCTTGCATCAATTGCTCGGACGTCATTATGAAAAACAGCGTTTAAACGATGCCCTATCTGACAAGATCTATGATCTGTATCTAGAGTCGATGGACGGAACTCGCAACTACTTTTTAGCCAGTGATATCGAAGAATTT
The DNA here is from genome assembly GCA_051275515.1 of Oleispira sp. GTDB lineage: Bacteria > Pseudomonadota > Gammaproteobacteria > Pseudomonadales > Oceanobacteraceae > Oleispira. The sequence goes on from JBNMOT010000108.1 coordinate 8,099, forward strand.
GAGCAATATCGCTTTAAATTAGACGATGGGCTAATTAAAGGCAATTTAGATGCGCCTTTTGTTATGTACAACCGCTTACAACAACGCGTGACCGAACGGCTATCATTTTTACTAAAGCAACTTCCCGAAAAAGCCAAGGCGTACGACTTTAATAAAAATGAGAAGCTCAGTCTAGATCGTGAAAATGTTAAGTGGTCAAAAAGCTCACAAGATCTGGATGACTTATGGCGCAAACGCCTTAAAAATTCTATTTTGAACCTTAGACTTGCCGACAAAGATGATGATGACATTTATGAACTACTGAGCAAACGCTATCACAATCAGTTAAATCGAACGCATCTCGCGAATGAAGATGACGGTTTCCAAGTTTATATGAATTCGGTTACCCATGCTTTTGACCCTCATACTGCTTATTTTTCACCGCGAAATACTGAAAATTTCAACATTAACATGAGCTTATCCCTACAGGGAATTGGCGCTGTGTTACAAACAGAAGACGAACATACCAAGGTTGTTCGCCTAGTGCCTGCCGGTCCTGCTGCTAAAGCAGGTCAATTGCAAACCGCTGATAAAATCACTGGCGTAGGTCAAGGTAATGACGACATCGTTGATGTTATTGGCTGGCGCTTAGATGAAGTCGTTGATTTAATTCGTGGCGCAAAAGGCACGACTGTTCGCTTAGAAATTATTCCCTCTGAAGCTAACGATTTAAAGACACAAATCATTAACATCGTTCGTGATGAAGTAAAATTAGAAGAGCAATCAGCACAGAAAGAAATTATCGAAATCCCTAAGGGCAATAAAACACTAAAAATTGGCGTAATCGACATTCCTACTTTTTACATTGACTTTCAAGGGCGTCAAGAAGGTAAGCAAGATTTTAGGAGTACGACTCGTGATGTTGAAAGACTGGTTAATGAACTTAAGCAAGAAAATGTAGAAGGCATCATTATTGATCTAAGAAATAATGGCGGTGGTTCATTAGACGAAGCACTCAGTTTAACAGATCTGTTTATTGATAGTGGTCCTGTGGTTCAAGTGCGTTATTCAAATGGTTACGTTCAAGTGCTTCCTGAGCCTAAGAATCAAAAACCGGGTATCGTTTATGCTGGGCCAATGGCAGTATTAACCAACCGTTTGAGTGCATCAGCTTCAGAGATTTTTGCAGGTGCTATTCAAGATTATGGCCGCGGAATTATTGTGGGGGGACAAACCTTTGGTAAAGGCACGGTCCAGTCCGTATTACCCCTGGAACATGGCCAGCTTAAATTGACGCAAGCTAAGTTCTATCGTGTATCAGGTGATAGCACTCAGCACCAAGGCGTTATCCCAGATATTCTATTCCCTTCTTTATTCGATAAAGAAAAGATTGGTGAAAGCGCATTAGATGAAGCACTTGCTTGGGATACTATTCGCCCAGCAGGTTATAAATCGAAACGTGATTTTCAACAATGGTTACCGGTATTACGAGAGAATCACCAGAATCGAATCGAGACAAATCCAGATTTTATATATCTTAACAACCAAAAAGATTTGATGACCAAATTGCGTCAGCGCACCGACATTACTCTAAACGAAAAACTGCGTAAGCAAGAACGTGAAGATAATGAGACGGAGCGTTTAGGGATTGAAAATAAACGCCGCAAAGCAAAAGGAATGGCGCTATTAAGTGAGCTAAAAGGTGATAACGACATTAGCGATAAAAAACATGGCAGTGCAAAGAAGGATGGTGAGAAGGACAGCGATGAGAATAAAGATAAAAAGATGAGCAATGATACTAATGTTAAAGAAGGCGATGGTAAAAACTTAGCAGACCAAGAAGAGCCGGACGCCTTGTTATTTGAAACAGGCAACATATTGACTGACTTAATGCATTTAAATGAGAATACGCTAGCAAAGCAGCAATCGCAGCAGCAGTAAATTCGTTACCTTCTCATCCTATAGCCCTAAACTATAGCCCTAAACTATAGCCAAAAAGAATGCCGCTCTCTTATGTTAAGAAGCGGCATTTTTTATGCGTTGTTCTAAAGCGTTAATCTAAAACCCGAATGAGCGATTATTTAACAGTTGCAGTATTAGATTCCTAAGCTGTCTTTTACTTTTTGCTGATTCATCATGTGCTGCCAAAACTTATCGATGCTTTGGTTAATCCACGTTTGATTATATCCCGATCGCGGGGCGGCAATAACACTGCGCGTTTCATTTAAGGTAAAAGGCTGTGAAAACTTCAGCATTACATTATCAATCGATAATCGCATCGACATCGATAGCTTACACTCATTGACCCATATACCTTGGTTGCATTGATAATCAAACTGCTCAATCGCCAAATCAACTTTTAATGGCTCAACAGCGCTGTCACCAAACCCTAATTGCTGCAAACTGTTTTGCATTTTTTCCTGTAATGCTTTCTTCAAGTTGGGCTTAGATAAAAGAGGAGCGCTTTCTGGCTGAGATCCTCCACGCGATCCTAGCTGCTCAGTCTCATCCCTTAAATCCCTTACTCTTACCAATGCACTGCGCCCTACTTGAGTTGAATTAGTCTTTAATGGACTGTTGGTTTGCAAATTAATTATTTGCGGTGACAAAGCACAGCCAGTGGTTAGTAACATTGTAGCGGTTAGGCTGCTGGCTAATAAGGGGAATTTTAAGCATTTAAGCATGGGCTAAATCCTGTTCTGAACGTTTAAAAGTGAGTGTTTGAGCATCAGATTCTGCAGCGATAAATCGATACCCTGCCACATCAAACTCACACAACTGCTTCACACTGCTTATTTTGTTTTTGACGATATAAGCGGCCATTAAGCCCCGCGCTTTTTTCGCATAAAAACTAATAATTTTGTATTGACCCTTCTTTTCGTCTTTAAATACCGGAGTAATTAACGCCACATTTAACTGCTTGGTATTGACCGCTTTAAAATACTCGTTTGAAGCCAGATTCACTAAAACCTTACTATTGCTTAGCTCTAATCGCTGATTAATGGCATCGGTAATGATCGATCCCCAAAAGGTATACAAGTTAGCGCCTCGAGCGTTGACAAACCTTGTCCCCATTTCTAAACGATATGGCTGAATTAAATCAAGCGGGCGCAGCAAACCATAAAGCCCCGATAAAATACCTAAATGCGACTGCGCATAAGAGAAATCCTCATCTGTAAACGACTCTGCATTCAAACCGGTATACACATCACCTTTAAAGGCCAAAATAGCGGCTTTCGCATTCTTTTGGTTAAACGGTAAGCACCAATCATGATAGCGTTGCACGTTGAGCTCAGATAACTTCGAACTCAACTTCATTAAGGTGCTGATACTGCCAGGAGACTGTAATTTAAGTTGATCGATGAGTTCCGCAGAATGGTCGAGAAACTCTCCTTGGGTATGAACATCAGTAACCGCTGGCGTTTCAAAATCAAGAGTTTTAGCAGGTGAAATAAGCGTTAACATAATAAAAATCAATTATTCTGAGTGAGCGCCTATTATACCTAGCTTTA
>JBNMOT010000109.1:0-11500 GCA_051275515.1 Oleispira sp.
GCAATACCCAATGCCATACCCGAACGTGCAAGCTGGAATGCTTGAGCACGACGACCGCCAGCAGAATCAGTACGACCACCAGGACGTTGTAATGCGTGCGTCGCATCAAAGATCACAGGCGCCTGAATTTTCATATCGTCCATACCCAGCATATCAACCACTAGGTTGTTATAACCAAAGCTTGAACCCCGTTCGCACAACATCACTTTTTCATTACCCGCGTCTTTAAATTTAGTAATAATGTGACGCATTTCGTGGGGTGCTAAAAACTGAGGCTTTTTAATATTAATCGCTGCGCCTGTCGCGGCCATTGCCACAACAAGATCAGTTTGACGAGCCAAGAACGCAGGTAATTGAATGATATCAACTACTTCAGCAACCGGGGCGGCTTGATGCGGCTCATGCACGTCGGTAATGATTGGAACGTTAAACGTCTTTTTGATTTCTTCAAAAATTTTCAAGCCTTCTTCCATACCCGGCCCGCGGTAAGAATTAATGGAAGAGCGATTCGCTTTATCAAAAGACGCCTTGAAAACATAAGGAATGCCCAGCTTTTCGGTCACTTTTACGTATTGCTCGCACGTACGCATGGCGAGATCACGGCTTTCTAAAACGTTAATACCACCAAATAATGTAAACGGTGCATCGTTATCAATCGTAAGATTCTGTACTTGAACTGACTTAATCATTCTGTCTTCCTTATTCTTTATTTTTTGTGCTTGCGGTTAAAGCACCACTAAATTATCAATGTGTATTAACTCAGCTTCGCCAACATAACCTAAAAGCTCCTGCTGTTGGGCACTGGTCTTGCCACACAATTTTTGCGCTTCGCTGTGGTCGAAATTAATCAACCCTTTCGCAATTATTTGTCCCTTACCATCTAAGCAAGCAACCACTTCACCCCGACGGAAAATACCTTTAACGGCTTTAACACCTACCGGTAATAAACTGTTGCTGCCCTTTTTCAATGCCCGTACCGCACCGTCGTCAAGAATCAGTTCACCCGAATGCTGTAAGTGCCCGGCAATCCACTGCTTACGTGCAACTTCTGGCTCAGTATCCGCAACCAAAAGCGTACCAATTTTTTCTTTAGCGCGCAGTCGCGTGAGTACATTGTCAATGCGCCCACCGACGATAACCGTATCGGCTCCCGAACGCGCTGCCACAACAGCGGCCTTAACCTTCGTAATCATACCACCACGACCTAATGCACCACCATCGCCTGCCATATTCGCAAACGATTCATCCGATGCGCGGCCTTCGGTAATTAACTCAGCATCATCATTATGGCGAGGGTCTTTAGTAAACAAACCATCTTGATCGGTCAGAATAACCAGCGTATCGGCTTCCACTAAATTAGCCACCAATGCGCCTAAGGTATCGTTATCACCAAAACGAATTTCGTCGGTGACCACGGTATCATTTTCATTCACAATCGGCACAACACCCATTTCAATTAACGTACGCAAGGTTGAACGCGCATTAAGATAGCGTTGGCGATTGGATAAATCAGCGTGAGTTAATAAGATTTGCGCGGTGTGTTTATTATGCTGCTGGAAAGCAGTTTCGTAAGCTTGTACTAAACCCATTTGGCCCACCGCCGCAGCGGCTTGTAACTGATGAATTTCACTCGGGCGTGAAGTCCAACCTAACCGTGTCATTCCCTCGGCAACCGAGCCAGAAGAAACCAAAACAACTTCGATGCCTTGTGACATCAAATCAGCTATTTGATCAACCCAAGCTTGAATGCCTGGGCGATTAAGACCTTTGCCGTCATTCGTAAGAAGAGCACTACCAATTTTAATAACCCAACGTTGACCGCTAACAAGGCGGTCTCTGGCGGTATTTAAATCAACAACTGGTTTCATTGCTCTCATGCTCACTTATTTTTATAGGCGCGGCTCATGAATCGCTCTAGTAAGCGATTACTCTTGAACCCACTCAACTTCTACATCGTAGTCATCATCATCGTCATCTTCCAAACCGGCCTTGCGAGCCGCGGCGCGTTGGCGACGGAACTCAGACAACTCTTCCATGCGATCGCGAGACTCTTGCTCAACGGTTTCACGTTCTTCAACGATCTGAGCAGCAAATTCTGGATCTTCAGCAGCGCGTTCACGGCGCTCTTCGATGTAGTCCATGATTTTATTGGTCAGTACTTTCGTTCCAGCACCGGTCAATGCAGATATTTGAAATACAGGGCCTTTCCAGCCTGTTTTTTCCAATAGGTCCTGACAAAGCGCTTCATGTTCATCTTCTGAAACAAGATCTAACTTGTTCAATACCAACCAGCGATCACGCTCGGCTAGTGCAGGCGAGAAGCGCAGTAGCTCACGGCTAATCGACAGCATGTTTTCAGCAGGATCTGTTTCATCAAGCGGTGCCATATCAACGATATGCAACATTAGCTGAGTACGAACCAAGTGCTTCAAGAAACGAATACCTAAACCCGCACCGTCAGAAGCGCCTTCGATCAAACCAGGAATATCGGCAATTACGAAGCTTTTATATTGTCTTACCGATACCACACCCAAATTAGGAACTAACGTGGTGAACGGATAATCAGCAACTTTCGGCTTAGCCGAAGAAACTGCGCGAATGAAAGTCGACTTACCCGCATTAGGCAAACCTAGCAGACCGACGTCGGCTAATACTTTCATTTCAAATTTTAGGTTACGCGACTCGCCAGGCTGGCCTGGCTTAGTCTGACGAGGGGCACGGTTTACTGACGATTTAAAACGAGTATTACCCAATCCGTGGAAACCACCACGAGCAACCATTAGGCGGTCTTGGTCTTTCGCAAGATCACCTAACACTTCAAGGGTATCTTCATCAATAACGGTGGTTCCAACCGGTACTAGCAAAGTAATGTCTTCGCCCATGTGGCCCGTCATATCACGACTTTGACCATTTTTACCGTTCTCTGCACGATAACGGCGAGTATAACGGTAATCAATTAGCGTATTAACGGCATCATCAGCAACAACAAAAACAGAACCACCGTCTCCGCCATCACCGCCATTTGGGCCGCCTTTGGCAACGAATTTTTCACGATGGAAGCTCATGCAACCATTACCACCTTTACCAGCGTCAACGCTGATAGTGGCTTCGTCTACAAATTTCATGGCAACCTCGTCTTCATTGTTATATCTGAAGCCAAGATTATTTGCTCACTATCGGGACGCAAACCATCTTAACTTATCGCACCTTTATTAGGCGCTAAATTCTTTTTCAGCAATTTGCTGTTTTACTCAAACAAAAACGCCCCAGCAAGGCCAGGGCGTCTTTGATAACACACTTAACGGTAAAACTTAGCTAGCAGCAATTATACTGATAGTCTTACGGTTACGTGGGCCTTTAACTTCAAACTTAACTTCGCCCGCTTCTGTCGCGAATAAAGTATGATCACGACCAATGCGAACGTTAGTTCCAGGGTGGAAGCGAGTGCCGCGTTGACGAATCAAGATGTTTCCAGCTTTAGCCTGTTGGCCGCCGAACATTTTGACGCCTAGGCGTTTAGCTTCGCTATCGCGACCGTTATTAGTACTACCACCAGCTTTTTTGTGAGCCATGCTCTAGCCTCCAAATTGGGTTCCCTTGGTGCATCACTGCCGCCAAGTTCGCCGTAATTAATAATTAGTTATAAAGTCAGAATTAAACAGCGATGCTGGTAATTTTGATTTCAGTGAACCACTGACGATGGCCCATTTGCTTCATATGGTGCTTACGACGCTTGAACTTTATAATTTTAACTTTCTTGTGACGGCCATGAGCAACAACTTCAGCTGTTACTTTAGCGCCTTCAACAAGAGGCTGACCGATTTTAACATCGTCGCCATTGCCGATTAGCAAAATTCGTTCGATCTCTACTGCGCCGCCAGTAGCTACTTCAAGTTTTTCAACTTTAAGCGTTTGACCTTCTTCAACGCGGTACTGTTTACCGCCTGTAACAACAACTGCGTACATCGCAATGTCTCCGTTGTGGATTTAAGAATCTAGACACCGAAGCTCACACGTGATTTTACTCAACATGCCGTTGCTTTTGTTCTAAGTCTACGGGAAATACTCTGATTTCCAATATTGTAGAGAACGGAATTTCGGGGCGCGTGATTGTAACTCAAGCTCAAATCCAGTGCAAGCGAACAATTTACCATCTCACTTGACAGTTTACGCCCTTGGCAATAGCATGTCATCCCATACTCTTCTTAGCCTAAAGGCACTATTTTCACCATGCAGGTTAAAGACATTTACGCGCTTATCGAGCAGGATTTTGCTGACGTCGATACACTGATCCGCGAACAACTCTCTTCTCGTGTTCCTCTGGTAGAAAAAATTGCCGACTATATTGTCTCTAGTGGTGGCAAACGCCTTCGCCCACTGCTAGTAATCATGACTGCGAAAGCGCTTAATAAACCGGGTGCTCAAGCCAATAAGCTGGCTGCTATCATCGAATTTCTGCACACCGCTACGCTGCTACACGATGATGTTGTTGATACTTCCGATATGCGTCGTGGTAATCCAACCGCAAATGAAAAATGGGGCAATGCACCCAGCGTTCTGGTCGGCGACTTTTTATACTCCCGTTCTTTCCAGATGATGGTTGAGTTAAAAAGCCTGCAAGTGATGGCTATTTTATCCAACGCCACCTGCGTCATCGCGGAAGGTGAAGTATTGCAGTTAGTTAATTGTAAGAACCCCGATACCAGCGAAGAACAATATATGGAGGTCATCAAGGGTAAAACTGCGATGCTATTCGAAGCCTCTACCCATTCTGCCGCCATCTTATGCGAAGCGAATGGCGAACAAGAAAAAGCCTTAAAAGACTATGGCCATCATATTGGTATGGCCTTTCAACTGGTCGACGATGTCCTCGATTATGACGGCGATGCTGACACCATGGGCAAGAATGTCGGTGACGATCTAGCCGAAGGTAAAGCCACTCTGCCATTGATTCACGCGATGCGTGAAGGCACCCATAAACAAGCAAAATTGATTCGTACAGCGATCCGCAAAGGTGGCTTAGAAGACATTGATGCCATCATGGAAATCGTGAAAACGTGCGGTTCTCTGGAATACACCAAACAGATTGCACGCAAACATGTTGAATTAGCCCAACAATGTTTGAACCATTTAGCGGATACTGATGCCAAAAGAGCATTACACCGCTTGGCGGATATCGCCATTGAACGAAATACTTAAGTTTAAGCATCCAAGAATGATTGCTAGGCCCTTAAGATTAGGCTGCTAATGTATTCGTTAACTGAGCAGCTAAACTAAACAGGAGTCTTAATATGGCTTGGATTTTCACTCGTTTCTCCTTTTTCCTTCTACTACTAAGTATTAACTCTGTTCAGGCAGGTATTCTCGACAGTCTGACGGAAGGTCAACCTAAATTTTTACCCGTTGCTGAAGCTTTCCCTTACCAAGTTGACCAACAGGGCAATGAGCTCAACGTCATATGGGACACGGTTGACGAATATTATCTTTACCGCAAAAAAATTCTATTTAAACAAGATAATGTTAAACACCCCGCAAATGGCTTCAGTGAAAAGGGTATTCTTAAACACGACGAAGCCTTTGGTGAAGTGATTGTTTTTTATGGCCAAACTGAAGCAACTTTCGATTTAACAACATTAAATACTGAGCAACCCCTGCAATTGCATTTTCAAGGCTGTGCCGATGCAGGCCTGTGCTACCCGCCACAAAAAATCGATTTAGACATTGACTGGAATGCCGTAAAAAACGCACCCATAGCGGCTATAAAAACCGCCAACACTTCATCTGACACGCGAGCACTTAACAATAGTACCTCTGCAAGCAGCACAGCAGAGGGTAATTGGTTCCAAGGCCGCTCTTGGCTCAGCATCGTCGGTATTTTCTTCTTATTAGGTTTAGGTCTTACCTTCACTCCTTGCGTCTTACCCATGGTGCCTATTTTGACCAGCATCGTTGTGGGCCAAGAAAAGCACACACCTACCAAAGGTTTTATTTTATCCACGACGTATGTTTTAGGTATGGCCATTACTTACGCCGCGGCCGGAGTGACCGTGGGTTTATTAGGCGCTGGTGCCAACATTTCTAATTGGATGCAAACACCTTGGGTGCTTTCAATCTTCGCCGCTTTATTTTTAGTCTTATCGTTATCGATGTTTGGTTTATATGAACTGCAGCTTCCGAGTAAATTGCGTAACCGTTTAAACGATATTAACCAAAAGCAAAAAGGGGGCAACCTGTTCGGCGTCTTCCTAATGGGCGTGCTGTCGGCGTTAGTGGTTTCCCCTTGTGTCTCCGCGCCTCTAGCAGGGGCATTGGTGTATCTAAGCACCACAGGCGACGCTTGGTTAGGGGGCAGCGCATTATTAGCCTTAGGATTGGGCATGGGTGCGCCACTAATCGTTTTAGGCACTACTGGGGCTTCATTTTTACCCAAAGCGGGCGGTTGGATGGATACGGTGAAAGCCTTCTTTGGCGTGCTATTAATTGGTGTGGCTATCTGGTTACTCTCTCGCTTCTTAGACGCCACCTTAATTCTTGTTTTCTGGGCATTACTTGCCATCATTTACGCCGTCACGTTAGGCGCTCTTGATAAAGCCGACTCAGGTAAGCAAAACGTCGTGCGTGGGTTTGCGCTGGCTTTGCTGGTATACGGAATTGTCGCGTTAATTGGTGCGCTGCAAGGCAATAACGACCCTTTAAATCCGCTTTCACTCGGTCAATACAGTCAGGCAGGCTCTGCCCAACAGCACTTAACAGAAAGTCCCTTTCAGAACATCAGTAATCAACGGCAGTTGGATCAAGCGGTTAAAACCCACCTAGCGGCCAATCCTGAAGGCGCTGTTATGCTGGACTATTACGCTGACTGGTGCATCGCATGTAAAATCATGGAAAAAGCGGTCTTTCATAACGCGGAGGTTCAAGCTCATTGGCCCGAATTATTGTGGTTACAAATTGATGTCACCGAGCAGACCCCTGAACAGATTGCCCTAATGGAGCGCTACACTTTATTTGGTCCACCCAGCCTGTTATTTTTCACCCAATACGGCGAGCAGAATACTCTGCGTATTTTAGGTGAAATGCACAAAGAAGACTTTATTGCACACTTGAATAAAGTGAAGGCGACCTTATAACGCTCTTATTAAAATAAACATATATCGAGTTTTAGTATGCTAATCGTTTGCGCTCATTGCCATTCCACAAACCGTATCCCCGCAGGACGTAAAGCCAGTGAAGGGCAATGCGGAAAATGTAAGCAAACGATCTGGCAAGGCAAGCCGGTTGATTTAGCCGAAAACCAATTTTCAAAATATACTCTCAAAAACGACATGCCGGTCGTCGTCGACTTTTGGGCAAGCTGGTGTGGCCCTTGTAAAGCAATGGCTCCTGCCTACGAGCAAGTCGCATTGCAAATGAAAGACCAAGCTTTATTCGCAAAAGTAAATACCGAACACGCACAACAGCTCGGCACCCAACTGAATATTCGCAGCATTCCTACCCTAGCCGTATTTCGTAATGGCAAAGAAGTCGATCGCATCGCAGGCGCGTTACCGACCAATCAACTTCAACAATGGATTCAACAAGCGCTTTTAAAAATGCCGTCATAAATAATGACACCCTACCAAGCTATGCACGGCTAATAAACTTACGCTCTTCAACATTCACTTTAATCTTTTCGCCCATCGAAATATGCTCAGGCACCTGAACGGTCAAGCCCGTTGATAGAAGGGCGGGTTTAGTGCGCGCGGTAGCAGAGCCGCCTTTTAATGAAGGATCGGTTTCAGTAATTTCAAGATCAACGGTCGCAGGAAGCTGCAAGCCTACGGGCAAATCATTAACGATAACGATCTGTAAACCTTCCGTTGACTCACTGATAAACAGCAATTCATCTTCAATATTTTCTTTGTTCAAGCTGAACGACGTATAGTCTTCGTTATCCATAAAGACGTACTCATCACCGTCAGAATAAGAGAAGGTAATGGGACGACGAACCAAGTCGGCAAAGTTCAATATATCAGAGTCTTTGAACGCCTCGTCAATTTTATTACCCGTCACGACATCGTACATACGCATACGATAAATACTGCCACCAGAGCGGCCTTGTGGCACAGAGCGTTCGATGTCTCTAACCATGTATACGTTACCGTTATATTCAACGGCAGCGTTCTTTTTAATATCGCTCGCTTTAGGCATTTTTCAGTAACTCTAAAATCAAAAATAAAAGAGTACTATAACCAGCTGTTTAAGCAAGAACGAATAAACCACCGATTAAAGTAATATTAGTCAGGACACTTTATTGCGGCGCTAAAGCCTTCCCTATTAAAGCCGTACCCACAATGTGTGTATAGAAACATACTCGCCCCGTCACTGACTAATACCTCTAAAAAAGCACTTACTTGTTGATACTAGGTTGGCTTAATCTCGCATTTCAGTGGCTGAACACAATCCTTAAAATGGCGCTATTGGAGCACTAAACGCGAGCTTTTCTAAAAACCTATACGCCAATAACAGGGTCATAACAAAGATTACACATTAATTACTTTATAATTTAATAATGTATGGATAATTATATTTCAGCCTAAGGCCACTTTACTAAGGCGCACATTAAGCTCTGAGTAATATCTCATAACATGTTGACGCACTCTCCGTGCATTGCGTTAACATCACGAGAATCTGCATAAAAGAGCCTAAATCTTTTTTGGAGCATTGAATGCGCATACAAAGTATCTGTCACAGTAAGGCTTTAGGACTTGCTGTCTGTTTAATGGCGGCCTTTACTTCGGGCTGTAAACCTAACGACGATACCGCACTACAGCTTATATCGACCAACGCTAATAACGACGTTGCAGTGAGGCCAATCAATAATACTGCACTAACGATTATATCGACCAACCCTAATAACGACGCCACAACGCAGCCAATCAATAATACCATCGTAGCAACATTCAGTGAGCGCATGGATGAAACCACGTTGACGACCGATACTTTTACGGTCATAGGCGATAACGAAGCAGCACTGGTAGGATCTGTCAGCCTAGATGCGGCAAGCAGTACCTCTACCTTCACACCGACTAGTAACTTGACTGCCAGCACACGTTATACCGCGACCATCACAACCCTAGCTAAAAGCTCAACGGGCGAGTCATTAGCCCATAACTATGTTTGGACGTTCACCAGTGACGTAACAGAAGACATAACGGCCCCGACCGTCAGCTCAACAGATCCTAGCGATATCGAAACAAACGTCGCCATCAATAGAAACATCAGCGCATTGTTTGATGTATCTTTAGACCCTGCCAGCGTTAATCTAACCAGTGTTACCTTAACGGCAGATTCAGATGCTACTGCGATTGCAGGAGAAATAAGTTATACCGACAAGTTAGTCACCTTTAATCCTACGGATAATCTTATCGGCAGTACGGTTTATACCGCAACATTAACCACTGACATTAAAGATCTTGCAGGTAATACTCTAGCCACTAATTACGCTTGGGAATTTACCACTGCGGCAGAGGCTGCTTCTGGCCCAATGCCGGTAAACCTTTTAACCGCAGGTAACTTTGCCATACTGACTGAAACGGGCATCACTAACGCTCATACCTCAGCGATTACTGGCGATATTGGTGCAAGCCCAATTACCGCATCGTCGATGGATAATGTTTTTTGTTCCGAAATAACGGGCACTATTTACGGAGCTAATGCAGCCTATACAGGCAGTGGCGATACGACCTGTTTTGCGGGTGCAGCCACAGATAATACTCTGGTCGGCGATGCCGTTTTAGACATGCGAACGGCTTACACCGAGGCCAAAGGTAGAGCCAATCCTGACTTCAGTGAACTGCATGCGGGTGACATTAGTAATCAAATACTGGTTCCTGGACTTTATAAGTGGAACACCACTGTTGCAATCAGTGCCGATACGACCCTTCACGGTGGCGCAAACGATGTATGGATTTTCCAAATAGGTACCACCATGACTCAAGCAGCGAATACCTCGGTATTATTAACCGGCGGCGCACTGGCAAAGAATGTCTTCTGGCAGGTTGGAACCGCTGTTTCGCTTGGTACCGGTGCGACCTTCGCTGGAGTAGTCCTTGCGGCAACAGCAATCACGGCTGCTAAAGGCACCACCGTTAACGGTCGCTTGTTAACACAAACAGCCGCCACACTAGACGAGATTACTATTACCCAGCCAGCTCCATAGGCGCTAAGGTGTAGGTATGTAGTAAAAAAGTGTTAAAAAAAGACCCTTACGGGTCTTTTTTTTAGCCTAAAGTTCTTAGCTAATCTCTCTTAACTAATCTCTCTTACCTAGCCTCTCTTACCTAGCCACTCAACTTTATAAAGATCACGGCGGCGATCTAAATAATTTCTCACAGAACCTTCATTTTTCAGTTTGTTCAGCTTCTCAAGATCAAGATCAACGATCAGTGTCATCTCGGTATTAGGGGTTGTTTCAGCCATAATAGCGTCATGAGGAAACGAGAAATCAGACGGTGAAAAAACAGCCGATTGCGCATATTGAATATCCGCACCGTCTACTTTTGGCAAGTTACCCACACTACCGGCAATCGCCACATAACATTCGTTTTCAATCGCACGCGCCTGAGCGCAACAACGAACTCGAAGATAACCGTTCTTAGTATCCGTCCAAAACGGCACGAACAACATTTGCATGCCCTGCTCCGACTGCAAACGAGCCAATTCAGGGAACTCAACGTCATAACAAATAAGAACACCAATTCTGCCAAAGTCGGTATCAAATACTTTTAGCTCATTACCACCTTGCATAATCCAGGCACGTTTTTCATAAGGCGTCGGATGAATTTTATACTGCGCCTCTACCGTACCGTCGCGACGACACAAGTAAGAAACGTTCAACAGTTCATCATCTTCCAATATAGGCATAGAACCAGCGATCACATTAATATTGTATGAAACCGCCAGTTTAGAAATGGCTTCAACAATTTGATCACTGTATTCCGTTAGCGCTTTAATCGAATCGATAGAATTCTTATGGTTTTCAATTCCCATTAAGGGTGCATTAAAAAATTCAGGAAAAAGCGCCAAATCACACTGGTAATCAGACAGTGCATCGATAAAGAATTCAACCTGCTGAATAAGCTCATCAACAGAATTAAACGGGCGCATTTGCCACTGCACACAACCAATACGAGCGGTCGTTCGATCAGCACCAATGAGTACGGTTTTTTCAGGGTCGTAATAAAGATTGGTCCATTCTAAGAGTGTTGCATAACCATGAGACTCTTTATCTTCTGGCAAATAATCCTTAATAACTCGCTTAACTTCAAACTCATTCGACAGTTGAAAGGTCAAAATAGGATCATAGATTTCTTTGCGTTTTACTTGTTCAATATACGCTTGCGGGGTCAGCGTCTTAGAGTGATTCTGATAGTTTGGAATGCGACCACCCGCAACAATCGCTTTCAAGTTCAGGTTTTGGCAAAGCTCTTTACGGGCTTCATAAAGGCGACGGCCTAAACGC
>JBNMOT010000110.1:0-11448 GCA_051275515.1 Oleispira sp.
ATTTTAATGCATGGCACTCATAGCCATACAAAAGATCGCCAGTTTAGTGCAGATATATGCGAAGACTTTGATATTAAAATTGCCAACAGTCACTCACAAGCGACGGCCTTAATTGCAGAAGAAAAAATTGCCTACCTGCCCTGCAATCTTTTACATGAAGAATTTCAGAATTGGCTAATGACGAAGCAAACGCTGGGGCTTCGCTCTCCAATCAATACTTTATTACGCCTAATTGCACCTGAGAAAAGTACGGGGGTACAGAGTGTATTTCACCCGAACTATGGTAAAACACATCAAGACGCTTGCGCGTTAATTGGCAAAGAAGCTCTGATCATGAAAGGCGAAGGCGGAGAATTTGAAATCAACCCCGAACGAACCACGAAATGTATTTTCACCCATAGAGGTGAAATCGAGATGATACCAGGCATTCAGCCTCATTTTGATGGCAAACAGACAGAACCGAACAAGCAAGCACTGCTTGACTGTTGGCAATATGAATCCGATGAATACGGTTACCATGCAACGCTTCGCACTACCGCTGCAGTGCTTATGCTAAAAGATAAAACATTGGGTTTTTCTCAAGCCTTGTCGAAAGCGAATGAGTTATGGTCTAAGCGAAATAAAGCAGCGTTTAGCTAACCGTTTTCTAATAAAGAAAAGATAAAGTATAAATATAAATATAAGAAGAATATAAAACAGAATAGGTAATTTAAAAAAGCCGCTAAGGAAATATCCTTAAAGGCTTTTTTAATCTAAAAAAATAGACTTTCAGAATTAAGAGTCCAACAAACAGTTCAATCGCTAGACTTTGAAATCACCGGTCACTCTCTGTAATTTTCCAGAAATGTCGACTAAAGACAAGCTCGCCTCTTCAACTTTCTGAATACTGTGCATCGCAGTTTCCGAGGTTTCCTTAATGCCCAAAACGTTTTCTTTAATAGAATAAGCCGCGCGTTCTTGCTCTATCGCGGCCGATGCAATTTGCATATTCATCTCGGTAATTGCCGAAACTCGCTCAGTAATTGCGGCCAGCGATTCGCCTGTCTGCGCAGCATGCTCAACACTGGCCTGCGCTCTTTGCTTACTTTGCCCCATTACATCCACAGCAGAACGTGCCGCTGTCTGTAATTCTTCAATAACCTTCTGAATTTCTTGGGTCGAGTCTTGTGTGCGGGAAGCCAAGGTTCTAACTTCATCGGCAACAACCGCAAACCCTCTGCCTTGCTCGCCTGCTCTAGCAGCTTCAATAGCTGCGTTAAGCGCTAATAAGTTTGTTTGCTCAGCAATGCCCTTAATGACATCCAAAATAGTTCCCACATTGCCTGTATCAGCCTCAAGTTTACGAATAACTTCACCTGCACGCTCAACCTCTTCTGCCAAGCCATTAATACTAGCGACCGTCTTGGTCACTATGTCGCGACCATTTTTGGCAGCTTTATCCGCTTGATTTGCAGCTTCAGATGCAGAACTGGCATTGCTTGAAACAGCCTTCACACTTGTAACCATTTCCTCAACCACTAGAGAGACTTGCTCAGTGGCTTGATTTTGCTTGGCCGATATTGCAAGGGTTTCACTGGTTAGACTGCCTAAATCAGCCGATAAAGACGTGAGAGGCTCAATCGACTTAACCACATCAGATATACTGTTGTGAAGCTTATCGACAAACTGATTGAACCAGTCGACAACATCGCCAAGTTCATCATTAGATGTCTTCTCAATACGCTTAGTTAAATCACCATCACCACTGGCAATATCTTTTAATGAGACAAGAAGACTTCCCAAAGCCGTACCAATGCTACTCACAATACTCCAACTAAGTAGCAATAAAATTGCAATAGTAATGCCTGTTACAAACATACCAAGATTTAAAGCCTTCTGGGCATCGGAAATGGATACTTCTACAGTTTGATTAAATTCGTTAAGGGCATCAAGGCTAAGCTTTTCCATGGAAGCTTTTACGGTTAACAATGAGCTGTTCATGTTGTCAATTTTAAGGGTCATCTTACTCATATCAAGAGTGCCGTTCAGCATTCCTAAAGAAACTGTATTGGCAAGTGAGTAATATTTTTTGAACTGGTCTCGAAGATTTTTATTCTCTTGGCTGCGATCAATCCAAAGCTCGATAATAGTTTCAACATCGCTAATCACTTCTTCTTTGAGCACATTAGCGCTTTGAATAAATTCAACTTCACCCGTACTCACCGCCGTGTTTAATAACTCTTTGATTTGACGTAATTTAACAAGATTTGCATCCGCTTTTTGGACAACGGGAAAATAGACATCACGCACTTTTTGTATGCGTTCACTATTCTGTGAATTGATGCTGGTACTCATCGCTAGACTGATCATAAAGCCAATAATTGCAGCACCCGCTAAAGCAATTATTTTAACTTTAATACTAATATTGCTTAATAAACCCATAATGATCCCATTCTTTATAACAACTGGTTAGTTTAAGAATAGATCAAATTAAAGGGATTACATTAAAAAGGCAATAAAATAACACTTTTATTAATTACATTAAGAAAACCAATCCAGTTTATTATGCAATTTAACAACATCCCCTATGATGGTTAGTGTTGGCGCTGATATAGGATTATTAGTAATGACGTCAGCAATTTCTGCCAGCGTACTGGTATAAACCTTTTGTTCCGGTCGCGTCCCTTTTTCAATCAGAGCAATTGGGGTATCACTGCTCATGCCATGAGCAATCAGCTGTTCGCTGATATGACTAATCCCTGACAGTCCCATATAAATAACAAGTGTTTGTTGAGGGTGGATGAGTTCTTTCCAAGGAAGATTGGCTGTGCCATCTTTTAGATGGCCGGTAAGAAAGCGAACTGATTGCGCATAATCCCTGTGCGTTAACGGAATGCCCGCATAACTTGAACAGCCCGAAGCCGCGGTTATTCCCGGAACAACCTGAAAAGGTACTTTTTGATCTGCTAGTAGTTCTATTTCCTCTCCGCCGCGACCAAAGATAAAAGGATCTCCACCTTTTAGGCGCAATACCGTTTTACCCAGCTTTGCATGATCTGCTAGTAACTGGTTAATATCAGACTGAGGAACGGCATGGTCTGACATGGCCTTACCAACATAAAACATCTCAGCCTTGCTATTACAATATTCCAAAATCGGATCAGAGACTAAGCGATCGTAAAAAACAATATCTGCTTGCTGAATCAAACGCACAGCCTTTAACGTCAACAATTCCGGGTCGCCAGGGCCGGCGCCGACCAGAAACACTTCACCGCAAGGGTCATTACCGTCCAAAATATGATTACAAATATCCTGAGCGTGATTTTCTTTGCCGGCCAATACTAAGTTCGGCATAGCGCTGGACATCAAACGGCGCCAAAGTTGTTGACGCTTTTTACTGTCATCAAATCGACTGCGAATACTGCGGCGTAAGCTGGACGTAAACTTGGCAAGCTGAGGGATTCTTGATGATAGCGCGGCATCTAACTGATTACGCAAATAACGAGTTAACGCAGGGGATTCTGAAGCAGAAGATATTGCAATCATTACCGGGTTGCGATCGATAATCGCAGGAAAAATAAAGTCGCTGTGCTCAGGGTCATCGGCAATGCTAACCGGACAAGAAAATGCTCTCGCCCACTCCGCTATCTGTTGATTAACATTAGCATTATCGGTTGCCGCAACAATTCTATTGCCTGCAATTACATGCTCTTGCTTAGCCAGCGAATTAATATGCAGAATACGATCATTATCGGCAAGGTTTTTTAGGCGAGAATCAAGCGTTGGCGAAACCACGGTAATGGCTTGAGTGAACTTGATTAACGTCTGAACTTTGCGCTGGGCTACTTGCCCACCTCCAAAGATAATGAATTTAACATCGCTTGAACGGTGAAGCAGAGGTAGCCATTTCATATTAAATCTTACTTAGCCTTTGATTCTGCAGCGCCTATCACGGTAATACCACCCATATAAGGTCGTAAAACCTCGGGCACAATAATAGAGCCGTCTTCTTGCTGATAATTTTCCAATACAGCCACCATAGTCCGACCGACAGCCAAACCAGAACCATTAACGGTATGAACCAATTCAGGCTTACCCGTTTCAGGATTTCTCCAGCGTGCCTGCATGCGACGAGCTTGGTAAGATTCAAAGTTACTGCACGAAGATATCTCACGAAACTTCTGCTGGCCTGGTAGCCATACTTCTAGATCGAAGGTTTTTGCCGCCGAGAACCCAAGATCCCCACCACAAAGAATAACTTTACGATAAGGCAAGTCAAGCTTCTGTAATATGACTTCTGCATGCCCCGTTAATTCTTCCAGTGCCGCGTCAGACTTTGAAGAATGGACAAACTGAACAAGCTCTACTTTATCAAACTGATGCTGACGAATCATGCCGCGAGTATCTCGACCATAACTCCCCGCTTCACTGCGGAAACAAGGTGTGTGGCAAGCAAATCGCTGGGGCAAATCACCGTTCAAAATACTGTCGCGGGCAATATTGGTCACGGGAACTTCAGCGGTAGGAATTAAATAAAACTCCTGCTCGCCTTCAATTTTAAACAGATCTTCAGAAAATTTAGGCAGCTGCCCCGTACCAAATAAAGACTCTTTATTCACCAAGTAAGGCGTATAAACCTCATCATACTCGTGTTCATCAATATGAGTATTCAGCATGAACTGAGCGAGTGCACGGTGCAAGCGAGCCATTTGGCCTTTCATCACCACAAAGCGAGAACCCGTAAGTTTTGTGCCTGCTTCAAAATCTAGGCCGCCATTGGCTTCACCTAAATCGACGTGATCTTTAGGCGCAAAAGAAAAGTCTTTTGGTGTGCCCCAAGTCATCACTTCAATATTATCGTCTTCGTCGCTACCGGCGGGAACATCCGCTTGCGGAATGTTGGGTATCGACAATAAAAATTCTTTTACATCCGCTTCAGCGGTCTTAGCTTTGTGCTCTTCGACAGCGATATTGTCATTCAATGACCCCATAACCTGTGCTTTGGCTTCGTCTGGGGTCATGCCCTGACCAATTAACTGGCCAATCTGCTTTGAGGCTTTCTTTTTTTCAGCTTGTAACTGTTGCGCTGAAGTAAGGGCTGCACTGCGTAGCTTATCAAGCTGCTGAAATTTTTCAATATCTAGATCGAAGCCTTTTACTTTAAGGCGTGCCGCCACATCATCTAGATTGTCACGGATAGTTCTAATGTCGAGCATGTGATTTTTAAACCAATTGTTTTGTTAATATCATACCCAGTGCCGTTGCCAGCATGCAGCCAATTAAACTAAGGGCAATGTAAGTCAAAAATGCCGTTGTTCTGCCCTGCTGCAATAGGGTTAAGCTTTCTAATGAGAAGGTTGAAAAGGTTGTAAATGCACCTAAAAAACCCACCATAATTAAATGACGATGGGCATCTCCACCCAGCTCACTTTCTACGATCCATATATAGGCCATACCAATGGCAAAAGAGCCTATCAGGTTCACACTCAGTGTGCCATAAGGATAGTCCTTGCCAGCCCATTTAAATATCGCCGTTGCTAAACTAAATCGGGCCATAGCCCCCAATGCACCGCCTAGACCAACCCACATTAGCATATTAATAGTCATCACCCTGCTGAGATTCACCCGCGTCTAACAAAGGTTTTTCCTCAGAATATCGCTGCCTCAAAGAGGCTTTATTGAGAGAGTCCAAGTACTTTAGTTTCTCAGTTATTTTTAACTCTAAGCCACGCTCAACCGGTTGATAAAAATGGCTGTCTTTAATTTCTTCGGGCAAATAACACTCCCCTGCCGCAAATGCATTTTCTTCATCATGGGCGTAGCGGTATTCTTCACCATGACCCAGGTCGGCCATCAGCTTTGTTGGCGCATTGCGTAAATGCATGGGCACTTCATAAGAAGGTTGCTGCTGCACACTGACCAATAATTTCTTATACGCCATGTACACCGCGTTACTTTTAGCCGCACACGCCAAATAGCTAACCGCTTGAGCAATGGCCAATTCACCTTCGGGTGAGCCTAATCGCTGCTGAACATCCCAGGCATTTAAGCTAATGGTTAATGCTCTAGGATCGGCATTACCAATTTCTTCACTCGCCATACGCACAATACGACGGGCAATATAAAGAGGATCACAGCCACCATCGATCATGCGCGCAAACCAATACAAAGCCCCTTGCGGATCTGAGCCACGAACCGATTTATGTAATGCTGAGATCTGATCATAAAAAGCATCGCCACCTTTATCAAAGCGGCGAAAGCTGTTTTGCAGACTGGTCGCTACCACATCCAAGGTGATTATTTTATTATTGCTGAGCTGGCTAGCAATTTCTAGCAGATTCAATGCTGTACGGGCATCACCATCCGCAGCCTTTGCCAAAGCCGACAATACGCCACTTTCAACCGAAAATAGACCTGAAAACCCCAACTCACTTGCCAATGCTCGCTCAAGAACCGTTACCAGAACAGCGCTTGGCATAGACTTTAAAACATAGACGCGGGCGCGGGATAATAAGGCGTTATTCAATTCAAAAGAGGGGTTTTCAGTGGTGGCGCCAATAAAAATAAACGTACCATCTTCTACATAAGGTAAAAAGGCATCTTGCTGGCTCTTATTAAAACGGTGTACTTCATCGACAAAAAGAACGGTTCGGCGCTGGTGGGCTTGATTCTGTTTAGCTTTTGCCACGACTTCACGAATTTCTTTAATCCCTGCCATCACCGCACTGAGACTTAAAAAATCACACTCTTCATTTTGCGCAAGCAAACGCGCTAACGTTGTTTTTCCAACCCCAGGAGGACCCCAAAGAATCATTGAGTGCAGGCTTTTTTGATCCAGCATCAAGCGCAAAGGACCTGAAGGTCCTAGCAAGTGGGATTGACCAAAATAATCAGCCAAGGATGTCGGGCGCAGACGCGCCGCTAACGGTGCGTAAGATAGCGCCTGATCGGCATTTTGCTGAGAAAATAAATCATTACCAGCCATCGACTAATAACTACCTTGTCGGCCATCAACAACATCAATGCCATCAGGAATATCAAAGCTAAAAATATCGTCACTCAAGGTCGGGTTAGTAATAATATGAGTGAAGCTAATGTCGGTCACTTGCCCAGAAGCATCACGAATAATCATCTGAGTTAATGGCTGTTGCGGATCAAGCTTATTAAAACTCAATTCCAAAGAATCAAACAACTGGCCACTGTCTTTAGGCTGCAGAATAAACATAATTGAGTGATCACTTGGGGCTTGAGTAATAATGAAATTATCACCAATAGTACTCACATTGCCACTCAACAATAAGGCAGGGGTTTCAGATAAACGGTTATCCATATCTTTAATACTGACCTGCTCTAAATCTTCATCATATATCCATAGAGACTGTCCATCAGAAACAACCAGTTGCTCATAAATACCGACCGTTTTCCAGCGCAACTTACCAGGTTTTGCTAGTTGCATAAACCCTTTAATTTCTTGCAAGGTATTGCCTAAGCCATCTTGCGTTAGCTGTACAAAGTCCGCAGAAAAGCTATCAATCATTTCCAGCTTCTGCTTAAGATTCTCAACCGCATCCGTCGTGTTTGCGACTGGCTGGCTAAGCACTGCAACCGCATCACTGGCCAAACTCTGACTCGTAAACGAAAGACTGCATACCAAACCTAAACCCATTAAAAAAGACCGTTTCACAAATTCTCCCGCTGCATAAATAACCATTCAATATTTAATAAGGTTTCTACTAGCGATCAACCAACCAAGGCTATCAGCGATTAATCGGAGGCGGCGCGATTACTTCACGACTGCCATTATGCGCAGGGGAAGATACCACCCCACTCGCTTCCATTGTTTCGACCAAGCGTGCTGCACGATTATAACCAATTCTAAATTTACGCTGCACAGAAGAAATAGACGCCTTACGAGTCTCGGTGACAAAATCAACCGCCTGATCATAAAGGTCATCTTTTTCATCACCACCCTCTAGCGTTAACCCTGCCTGCTCAGAAACCTGGGTGATCTCTTCGATATAATTAGGCTCGCCCTTTGTTTTCCACTCAGCCACAACACGATGCACTTCATCATCATCCACAAAAGCGCCGTGAACACGAATAGGTATACTGGTACCCGCAGGTTGAAATAACATATCACCGTGGCCTAATAACTGCTCGGCGCCACCTTGATCCAAAATAGTTCGAGAATCGATCTTAGACGATACTTGAAAAGCAATTCGTGTGGGGACGTTGGCTTTAATCAAACCCGTAATCACATCAACCGAAGGTCTTTGCGTCGCTAATATCAAGTGGATACCAGCGGCTCGTGCTTTTTGTGCAATACGCGCAATCAGCTCTTCAACTTTTTTACCCACCGTCATCATCATGTCAGCGAACTCATCAACAATCACCACAACATAAGGCAGAGGTATTAATGTCGGAGGGGTCGTATCAAAACTCTGATCAATTCGCCAGAGAGGGTCAGGAATAGGCTTGCCTTCGTCAATCGCGGCTTTTACTTTAGTATTATGACCGGCGACATTACGAACGCCCATTGCGGCCATTAATTGGTAGCGACGTTCCATTTCTTCAACACACCAGCGTAAACCGTTGGCGGCTTCTTTCATATCCGTAATAACCGGTGTTAAAAGATGCGGAATACCTTCGTAGACCGACAGCTCAAGCATTTTAGGATCAACCATAATTAAGCGCACCTCATCAGGGGTCGACTTATATAACAAGCTGATAATCATCGCGTTCACGCCTACCGACTTACCAGAACCGGTAGTACCGGCAACCAACAAGTGTGGCATTTTAGCCAGGTCAGTCACCACAGGGTTACCCGCAATATCATGACCCAAAGCAATGGTAAGCGGTGATTTGGATTTGTCGAAATCTTCAGAAGATAATACCGACGACAAACGGACCATCGCGCGATGTTCGTTCGGAATTTCGATCCCCATTACAGATTTTCCAGGAATAACCTCAACCACACGCACACTGTTCATGGCCATTGAGCGCGCTAAATCTTGAGCAATGCCCGATACTTTACTGGCCTTAGTGCCCGGTGCGGGCTGAATTTCAAAACGGGTGATTACAGGACCAGGCGAAACAGCCATGACTTCGGCTTTAATACCAAAATCGGCCAATTTTTGCTCGAGTAAAATAGAAAGTTCTTCTAAGCGGGCTTTCGAATATCCCACCTTTTGATCGTCATCGGCAGGATCAAGCAAGGCAATTGACGGCAGAGGATTTTCTTCTGAGAACAACTTCCCCTGAAGATCACGTACCGCTCTCTCACTCGGTTTTGTGTCACGCCTTTCTAACGGTTCAATTTTTACTTCTTTAATTGGGCTAGAAATTATATCGTTGGCTTTCGCGTTTGCAGCGATAATCCCCGAATTTAAAGGCTTTGTTTTTAAAGACTTAGCGCGGTTACGAATCTTAGGTTCGCTGACGGCCCCTTGAATAGGAGGATGAATATCAGGCTCAGACTTAACGAGCAAGCTTGGTTCGATTCTCTGGTTTACTGCTGGCATTTCAGATTTTTTATCTTTTTTATCTTTTTTATCTTTTTTATCACTTATATTGGACTTCATTGCCGCGATTGAACGCAGGCATAAAAGCGAACACTTCTTTGACGTAATTAAGATAAAGTGGCCAATATGATCGAAGACCACTAGCCAAGAGAATTCCCAAAACAGCATAGAGCCGATGCACAACATCAGCGTTAGTAAAATCGATCCGCCGACAATGCTAAACAAAGCCACCGTAATACCCGCAATACTCTGTCCAATCATGCCGCCCGATCCTGCTGGCAGTTCTGAAGCGCTGAAAATACTGAGTTCAATCAGCGCCGCAAGAGAAAATACCATTAGAAAGAAGCCGAGCAAACGCAACAACCAGACCGCACCAGAAGCTTGAGGCTTATGTGTTCGGAGTATTTGAACCACTTTTCCTGCCGCCAATAGCGGAATAATATAAGCGAGATAGCCCAAAGCATGCAGCAAACCATCGGCAAGATAAGCACCCACAGGGCCACCGGCATTATGGAAGCTGTTACTCGCACTTGCGGTTGACCAGCCATCATCGAGAGGGGAATAAGTGACTAATGATAAAAGAAGATACAAACAGAGGGCTGTCAGGGATAAAAGTGCCAAATCCTGTTTGAAATTGCGTTCCTTTTTTTCTAGTTTTTCTGCTGCCAAAGCAGGTATCCTTAATCATAACAATAGATTGGCATAGTCTATCACGCATTTTCCTACAATATAGCCTTATGCGAGGCTTCAAAATAAATAGAGCCTCATGATTGATTGGTTACAAGAAGATTCAGCGCCATACTTTCCTGATACAAAGACTGCCCAGCTTGAACCTAATGGCCTATTGGCTGCAGGAGGTTTGCTGACACCAGAGTGGCTAGTGGCAGCTTATCGTCGGGGTATATTCCCTTGGTACGACGATGAAAGCCCCATACTTTGGTGGAGCCCAGCACCAAGAATGGTATTAAAAGCAGAAGATTTTCATCTAGGCAGAACCGTCCGCAAGCTCATAAAAAGAAGCAATTTCAAAATAAGCTGCGACCTCGCCTTTTCAGAAGTAATCTACCAATGCGCGCAGCCGCGTGACGAAGAAGATGGCACTTGGATAACAGAAGAAATGGAACAGGCTTACATTCGCCTCAATGATAATGGCATCAGCCACTCAGTAGAGTGCTGGAGCCATTCAGGCGAACTCATTGGCGGCTTGTATGGCTTACAAATTAATAAAGTATTTTTTGGTGAGTCCATGTTCAGTCGAGAGAACAATGCCTCAAAGCTGGTCTTTGCATACTTTGCTCAATTCTTATTTGCCTCAGGCATCGTCATGATCGATTGTCAGATGCACAGTGATCACATGGCACAGTTTGGCGCGAGTGAAATTGAACGCCCTGAATTTGAATCGTTATTGCACGATGCAGTCGACCAATCGCTGGTAATCAACTACCCTACTTTTTTAACAGGCAATACAGAAATGCACCATGAGTGATTCATCGTTAATGTTTTATCGTCATAAAGAAGACAGTGACTGTGGCTACCTTCCTGACCTAAAAAGCAATAGCATCTTTATTGATCCGGATAGCAAGCCCAGCGAAGATCAGCTAAACATGCTGCATCTGCAGGGTTTTCGACGAAGTGGCAAGCTCGTTTACAGGCCGCATTGCTCTGAATGTAATGCCTGTCATTCCTCACGAATAATAAACGCAGAGTTTGGTGCCAGTAAAAATCAAAAAAAAGCCATCAAGCGCAATCAAGATATTCACTTGCTATGGGCTGAGCCTAAATTCACAGAAGAACACTATCTTTTATACGAGAAATACATTGCTAACCGTCATCAAGAAGGTGAAATGTTTCCGGCCACCAGAGAGCAATATCAAGGATTCTTAATTGAAGGCCACAATACGCATAAGTTTCTTGAATTGCGCGACAGTGAAAGCACATTGATAGGCTG
>JBNMOT010000111.1:0-11363 GCA_051275515.1 Oleispira sp.
TTAAAAACACTAAAGACTTACGATCCCCTCCATGATTATCACGGCATGTGCCTATTTTTTCTTCTATCTTTCGCTTGAAGCGATCATCACCTAGAACCCATTCTTTTTGCAGCGCTTCTCTTATTTCCTTTAAATCCAATCCGGGCATAAATCCTTGAAATAAATTCCGGTAAGTCTGTTGTCTTTTCTCTCTATTTTTATCAAGTTTTAAATATTCATTATGCGGTGTGATTAATTTTACTTCACGACCCGCGCCTTTATATTGAACGCTAGACCTCGGGTATTCACTTGCATGGTCTACCATACCGGCACGCACTGGATTCAATTCAATATAGCGATAAACCGTTAATAAAATAACGAACGTATGCATGAATGGCCACACCACAGGATTTTGCTGTGTCTTTTAGATACGTTAAATACGTTAAATACGTTGCTTAGTCTTGCTCGGTATAGAAACAAGGTTCACGGTTATCACCATGCTTATAAAATCAGTTTAGCTTTCACCAATCAATCAGGAAAAAGTTTAAAATCAAGTACTCTGACCCCTTGATCGACCCCTTGATCACCTTGATCAGAATGATAATAACCGTCCAAGCATTGGAGGAAGCCAGTTCGAGCGGACACTCAAAATTGATCATATTTCAGTCAGAGGAGTGTTTTTATTTCATTGGAATCATTCCGAAATGAATGATTTTGGGGGAAGCTCGGGTGGTATTTTCATCCAATTTTGAAAATATCACCCGAAAATCAACAAGCTTATTGTGCGGTCACTGCGGACGGGACAACAGTTATTAATTAGTTGTGACGTGTGCCTGGTTGTTATTAGATTTTTACGTTTACATAAAAAAACCCAAAATAATTTGGGCTCTTTTATACCGCTTATAAATAATCCGTTAATGAATTACTTACTTACGAATACCTTCTATGTGCAATTCAAGTTCTACATGAGTTGATGCTGGACCTAGGTTATAAGAGATACCGTAGTCAGACAGTTTTAATCTCGTTTTACCGGCGAAACCTGCACGATATCCACCCCATGGATCTTTACCTTCACCAATTTTTTCAACCGGAAAGCTGATTGTTTTCTTAACGCCATGCAACATAAAGGTGCCAGTGACAATCGCGTTGTCATCATCTTTAACGTCAAAGCCTGTGCTTTTAAATACGGCTTGTGGAAATTCGTCAACGTTTAAGAAGTCAGTGCCTTTTAAATGTTTATCACGTTCGGCGTGATTGGAATCGATACTGGCCGTTTCGATTACAATTTCGATCTCTGACTTTTCTGGTGCTGCCTTGTCGTAAGAAAAGTCACCTTCAAACGTATTAAAGCGGCCTAATAACCAGCTGTAACCTAGGTGTTGAATTTTAAACTGAACAAATGCATGAGCGCCTTTCGTATCAATCTCATAATCAGCCGCGTGTGCTGAAACCGAGAACAAAGATCCCAGCGCAATAGCAGAAGCCGTTACGGCCGTTAATAATTGTTTTTTCATAAATCCTCCTAAGGATTATCACATGGGTTACGCAGGTTATGATTCGGCCTTGGGACGAATCATTTTCATTAAAGTACCGTCTTTATTTATTAGCTGATGCTTAATAGCCGCTAAAGCATGCAGCGAAACCATTAAGATTAAACTCCAAGCTAATCCCCAGTGAATATCACCGGCAATATCTTCTTGGTTTTCAATGCTAATCGGCAGCGCCGGTATTTCGAAGAATCCAAACACCTCAACACCTCGCCCATCAGCGGTCGAAATTAAGTAGCCCATTGTCATTAATGTAAACATGACGCAGTAAAGTAATAGATGCATATAATGCGCGGCTTTTTTCTCTA
Source organism: Oleispira sp. (assembly GCA_051275515.1). Taxonomy (GTDB): domain Bacteria; phylum Pseudomonadota; class Gammaproteobacteria; order Pseudomonadales; family Oceanobacteraceae; genus Oleispira. The sequence goes on from JBNMOT010000111.1 coordinate 1,835, forward strand.
GCGCCGTACCACTAATCTCTGGGCTGGTATTTAACCCACGCCAAATCGCTCGGCAAATCCAAGCAAACATGAGTGTCACACCTAAACTTTTATGCAAATCTAACGATCCTTTGTACCAAGTATCGTAGTAGGTCAACTCGACCATGTATAAACCTAAACCAAATAAAAAAAATACGATCACCGCCATGAGCCAATGTAAGGCGATTGCTAGCCAGCCGTAACTGCTTTTACTGTTCTTTACCATAATAATTCTCATTCTCTGAGCATAATGCCCTATGCCCATTACCTCGACGGAAACCTTAGTTTTTATGTTTAGGTAAACTGCTTCTTATTGCTAAAAATTTAACAAAATCACTGTACTCTTAAATCGCTTGTTGAAAAATAGACAAAAAAGGGAAACTATTGTGCATATATGAACAACCAACTATTAACGAAGGTAATACCATGTCGCAAGCCAGCTGGGATGATTTTCGCATTGCCTATCAAGTCGCTAAATCGGGTACGTTGACCAAAGCAGGCAAGGTATTAAATATGAATCATGCGACGGTGCTTCGCCATGTAAATCGTTTAGAAGAAAGCTTAGATACCACGCTTTTTATTCGCCATCAAAGAGGTTATCAGCTAACGGACGCGGGTGAGCTAGTGGTTAAAGAATTACCTGAGATCCATAAAAGCTTCAGTCGCTTAGAAAATTTAATGGCCAGTGCTGAGAAGAACATTAGCGGAAATTTACGCATCACTACGCTCAGTGACTATTCACCGATCTTAAATCCGGCGTTAAAAGCGTTTCGTCAGGCTTATCCAAAATTGCGTATTCAGATAATTGCGACCGATGACATTATTCCTTTGGCCACAGGGGCAGCACATGTTTCTTTACGCGCGGGCGCTCAACCTACCGAGCCCGATTTAATCGTAAAAAAATTAAAGGCCCCTGAAGTTCATTATTTTGCCGCCGACAGTTATGTACAAGAATATGGACTGCCTAAAGACACGAGTGAATATAACCATCATTTATGGGCGTTACCCAGCGATGATAAACGCCACATTCCTTTTGTTAAACAAGTGCTCAAGTACATAAACGAAGAGCAAATCATCTATCAAAGTAATCATTTTCCCGATATTCACAGTGCCGTGGTAGAAGGTATGGCGATTGGTCCAATGGGCGTTCATCATTCGATTAAATACAATAATTTACAGCAATTGGATATCCAAATAGAGCACGGTATTGAAGGCTTATGGTTTGTTTATCATAAAGATTTAAAGAACAGCGCTCGGATTCAAGCGCTGTATGAGTTTTTAGCAAAAAGCTTAAATTAACACCGTTTTAAGCAAATTGAAGGTGGCCATCAAGGCCCATTTGAGTCGACATGCAAGGCCAGCGCTGAGCGATCTGAACCAGGTTATCGTTCTCTTTTTTATCCATAAACGCTAAGAACTTATCGTTGCCTTCATACGCTTTAGCTTCACCAAAAATACCTTTTGTAGCAATGGTCACCACTTGCTCAAGCTCGTTGGCATACGGTTCACTGATCAGTGAATGAACAATCACGTTCGACATGGTCATATCAAACGGGATCATTGGCTGACCAACACGCATGATATAGGTATCGTTCACTTCTTCGAATAAACGGTGAGCCAAAAAGGCTTCATCCATTAACGCCACCAAACCTGTTTCTTTATTGAGTTCTTTGGGCGGCGCCATAAAAAAGCCTTCGACCACTTCCAAAATAGGGCTAACATACTTTAGTAAACCGGCTTCAACAGCCCCATGATGCAAATCTTCTAGCATTTGTGGTACTTGCTGAATATAACGCACCACGAATTCATATAAACGCTCAAGCGCTTCTAATTCAGGTAATTGTACAATGCGTTCGACGGTTGCTAAGCGCTGTTGTAATAGCTGATGAAGCTGCCCATCTACTTGTTCTTGGGTGACAGCTTTTTGTATCAATTCCTGTAAAGCGTTCGTGTTCATCATTTTGAATCTCCAACTACTTTAAAATAAGTAAGCTTTTTATCGGTAAGTGCTTCAATAGAATATTAAAAAGTGTTCACTAAACATTCAATGATTGAAGTAATAACTCTTGGATGTTTTTTGTGTGTAAAAAACACCGGATGTTTGTATCTAAAAAATCTTTTAAAAACAGTAAGTTAGCAACACTTCCTTACCACTATGAAAAAAGTATAGTAAAGTTTGACACGTCCGCTAGTTTTTTCCGCTAAATAGTTGATGTTTGTTCAGCATTGTCAGGAATGCGGGCAACATAAACAGCGATCGCGCACCTAAAAAGGCATAAAAAGCCAACCATAACCCATGATTACCCATCTGCTGCGTCAAAAACCAGACGGGCAAAAAGACACCGAGCGCCGCCAATAACATGCCATTTCGCATTTGAGCACTGGCCTGCATGCCGATGAAAACACCATCGAGCCAATAACTGCTAAATCCTATTAAGGGTAACCAAATTAACCAAGGGCGGTATTCAACCGCCAGGGTCAAAATATCTTGTTGATTAGTGAGCAGGCCCATCAAGTGGTCACCCTGCCAAGCAAAGCCCGCCACCATGATAAGCGCGATAACAAAGGCGTTAATGCCTGTTAACCAAATACTCTGTCGCAACTGATGAAATTTCTTAGCGCCTAAGCTCTGTCCTACTAGACTTTCTGCCGCATGGGCAAAGCCATCAAGGGCATTAGATATTAATAATAAAAGTGTGAGCATAATGGCGTTCACGGCTAATACTAGATCGCCTTGTGTGGCCCCTTGAGCGGTAAAAAAGATAAACACACTGAGTAAGCACAAGGTGCGAATAAACAGCTGGTGATTAATATTGATCAGCGGTTTGAGCTCTTGCCCGCTTGGCCAGTTGAGTGACCATTTATTATCTTTTTGGGCGTTAGATACCGTACGGTACGCCCAATATAATCCCAAACTTGCAGCAAAGTAGTCGGCGCATAGGGTTGCCCATGCAACGCCGTCACTGGTAAGTCCATAGCCGTAAACCAATACCACATCGAGTAAGGCGTTAAGGCTGTTGCTGGCGAACAGTAATATTAAGGGGACTTTGGTTTCACCGCGACCAATAAACCAGCCTATAACTACGTATTGAATCAGTACCGCAGGGGTTGCGGCTAAGCGAATGCTGGCGTATTCAACGGCGAGTACTTGAATGGTTTCGCTGCCACCCATAAAAGCAATAATGTTTTCTAAGGTTAAATAAGCCAATACCATTAAAGGAACGCTAATAAAGAGCGCCATCAGCAAGGCATTTTGTAATACGCGCTCTATGCTGCCCTGATGATTTAAGCCACTGACTTGATTGGCCCCTGTCGCATGGGCGCTTAGCGCAGTGGTTCCCATACGAAGAAAACCGAAGCTCCATAATAATAAAGTAACCACTTGGCCACCCAAAGCGACGCCCCCTAGATAACTTACTTCACTTAAGTGACCCAGCACCGCGGTATCGACTAAGCCTAACAAGGGCACCGTTATATTACTCAACATGATGGGCCAAGCGAGTTGCAGGATGCGTTTTTGAAGTTGCAGCATGATCGAAACAGTTTCTGTATGATGGGTGCTGACTAGTTTACTTTATTGAGAATGTTTATGTCGGCAACAGATAAAAGTTCATCGGTAGCAGAAAAGTCGTTTATGCCACTCTTCAAAGTGATCGCTGTGGCGATTATGAGCCTAGCATTAGGTTTAGCGGCTTTTATAGGCTGGCAGTGGCTATCGCCTAATAATTCTGACTCTTCGCTATCCTTATCCGAACACATAAAAGACGACGGCGCTTTTATTTTTCCTCAGCCCATTAATGTCACCGATGTGCCCTTTTTAAATGAAGAAGGCCAAACCGTTGGCAAAAAAGATAATGTAGGTAAGTGGTCGTTCTTATTCTTCGGCTACACCTATTGCCCTGATATATGCCCAACCACACTGGCGGTAATGCAGCAGATGTGGATAAAATTGAACCCCAAAATACAGTCACAAACCCAGGTCGTCTTGGTCAGTGTTGATGTTGATCGTGATACTCCTGAGCAATTAAAAACGTACATGGATTATTTTGATCCAGACTTTACGGCATTTACGGGCAAGCCTGCTTCTTTGCGCAGTTTTGCCGCGCAGCTAAATGCGGTGTACGCTAAGGTTGAGCGTAAGAATGCTAGTGGTGAGATTGATACTGAGCTGGGCTATTTAATGGATCACAGTGCCAACATTACGATACTGGATCCTAATGGCAATTATTTTGGTTTTATCAGGCCTCCTTTTAATCCAAAGAAAATTTTGAAGATTGTGACGGCCATTCAGACGCGGTCCTGAGTGTGAATCCCCAACCATCATCGCACCAGTGCACGCAATGGTATGTAAGCCAAGGCAAAGACACTTGGCAATTTAGACCAAACAAGGTAATTTGCAGCAATACGCAAGTTAACTCCCTAACTCTATTCTCTAATTACAGAGATAAGCCGAGATAAACCATGGATTATAGTGCCCTTAAACATTCCCACGTAGGCATCGCTTACTTAAGTATCATCTTGTTCATTATTCGCTTTGCCCTGTTCAAATTTAAGCCGACGTTTAAAAGCAACAAGCTGCTGAAAATTTTGCCGCACATCATCGATACCTTTTTGCTGATATTTGCTATTTGGTTGTGCGTTATGATTGGCCAATATCCCATCACCGATCACTGGTTAACGGTTAAAGTTGTAGGCCTAGTGGGCTATATTGCTTTTGGTACTATCGCGATCAAACACGGCAAAAACTGGGCATTCGTAGCCGCTATCGTCTCTTTTGTTTACATCTTCGGAGCCGCTAAGAGTCACAGTGCGCTATCGTTTTTTAGCCAACTCAGTTAAAGTGCGCCGCAGAATTTACCCAAGTTGCTATCCGACTAGCAGACCAACTTACAGAATGATGAGTCCACTATGAACATAGTTGTCTATCCGGGAACATTTGATCCCATCACCAACGGACACACTGACTTGGTTGAACGGGCATCGCGCATGTTCGACCACATCATTCTGGCGGTTGCTGATAACCCAAAGAAAAAACCAACACTCGATATTGATACCCGTGTTGACCTAGCCAACGAAGTACTTGGACACTTACACAACGTCGAGATCGTCGGCTTCAGCAATTTACTGTCTCATTTCGTGCAAGAAAGAAATGCCAACATCATTTTACGCGGCCTGCGCGCAGTATCGGATTTCGAATACGAATTCCAACTTGCCAATATGAATCGAGTATTAGCACCGAATGTAGAAAGCATATTCCTCACGCCTGCTGAACATTATTCCTACATTTCATCGACCCTGGTGCGTGAAATTGCAGCACTTAATGGCGACGTGAGTAAATTTGTTCACCCTGCCGTTGTCAAAGCCCTAAAAGAAAAAGCGTAAGGAAAAGAACATGTCTTTAATCATCACAGACGAATGCATTAACTGCGATGTATGCGAACCTGAGTGCCCTAACGAAGCCATTACCCCTGGCGACGAAATCTACGTCATTGATCCAACCAAATGTACTCAATGTGTTGGTCATTATGACGAGCCTCAGTGTGTAGTCGTATGCCCTGTTGACTGTATCCCGCTTGATATAAATAACGAAGAAAGCCAAGAAGCATTAGAAGCTAAGTACGAGTTGCTGACCGGTAAAACGATTTAACCCTGCGTTGTCATCCGTGTTTTAGAGTGTTGCTCGCGAGCAATGCTCTTATTCAAAGCCTTCATTCTCTTGCCTTCATGGCAAGTTCTTGCCAAAGTAGCTGCCATTATTTGTTGAAAGGAATCTGTTTCCATGCTGCCTACTCCCTTTAAATGTCTTAGTATTTCACTCGGTCTATCGGCGTTCATCGGCTTAAGTGCCTGTTCGCAACCTGAGCACACAGTAGCCACATCGATAGTAACGTCTTTATCCACTTCAACCCCCGCTCAAGCGGCAATTGCCAGTGCTCACCCACTCGCGACTCAAGCCGGCATGGATATTCTTACGCAAGGGGGTAATGCGTTTGATGCGGCGATTGCGGTTGCGGCGTCACTGGGCGTCGTCGAACCTTATAGCGCAGGCCTTGGTGGGGGTGGCTTTTGGCTGATCCATGATGCTAAAGCCAATAAAAATACCTTTATCGACGCGCGTGAAAAAGCACCTGCAGCCGCCCATGCTGATTTATATCTTAATGAAGAGGGCAACGTTAATCGTGACATCGCGGTTAATGGCGCATTGGCCGCAGGCATTCCAGGACAAGCCGCAGCGTTTGTTCATCTTGCGGATAAATACGGACAGCTGCCGTTAAAGAACACCTTAGCCGCGGCGATTCGACAAGCCAACGACGGTTTCCCTGTTTATCATCACTATCAAAAACTGGTGGGCTATCGCCTTGAGACCCTTAAACGCTACCCAACCAGCGCGAGTATTTTCTTAGCTAACGGGCAAAAAATTCCTGAGCTTGGCCACCTGATTAAACAGCCCGATCTTGCGTGGACACTGCAACAGATTGCCGACAAAGGCTTTGATGGTTTTTATAAAGGCGAAAGTGCGCGTCGCTTAATCGCAGGGGTTCAGGCCGCCAACGGTATTTGGACATTAGACGATTTAGCCAACTACAATATTATAGAACGTCAGCCGATTGAGATTGAATACCAAGGCCATACAATCGTCAGTGCACCACCACCGTCTTCTGGTGGTATCGCGATTGCAGCCATGTTTAATATGCTGTCACAATACGACCTCAAGACACTCAATAACGCCGACAAAACTCATCTTATTGTTGAGACTATGCGTCGTGCTTATAAAGATCGCGCGGAATTTTTAGGCGACCCTGATTTTGTTGATGTTCCGACTAAAGAGTTGATCAGCTTAGAGCGTGCTAAAGAATACGTCGCGAGCATCGACATGAACAAAGCCACCAGCAGCTTAAGTTTAAAAGGCCCTAAAAATATTCAAGAAGGTTTCCATACCACCCACTTTTCTGTGATCGATAAAGCCGGCAACCGCGTATCCGCCACGTTAAGTATTAATCTTCCGTTTGGCTCGGCGTTTACCGTGGCCAATACCGGGGTGGTGTTAAATAACGAGATGGATGATTTCTCGGCCAAGCCGGGTGAACCCAATGCTTATGGTTTGATCGGCAACGCGGCGAATGCCATTGCCCCCAACAAGCGTCCTCTTTCCAGCATGAGCCCATCGTTTGTTGAAAGTGATGATGCGGTTGCATTAATCGGCACTCCAGGCGGAAGTCGTATTATCACCATGGTGATGCTGGGCATGCTGGAGCACATGGATCAGAAGCCTGTTGGCGATTGGGTAGGCCGTTCACGTTTTCATCATCAATATCTACCGGATGTGATTCAGCATGAACCGAATACCTTCAGCGCAGCAGAGATTAATGCCCTTGAAAGTAAAGGCCATACACTGAAAAATAGAGGTCGTGAATACGGCAATATGCAGGCCATTTTGTGGAATAAGAAAACCGGCACTGTCACAGCGGCGTCTGATCCTAGAGCGTTTGGCGAAGCACAGACTAAATAGAGTCAATAATGGAATTAGGGTTTCTGCTCAAAAAGTTAATAAGCATGTGGTTAATGCCGCTGCCTTTTTGCTGCTTGGTGATTTTATTTGGCTTAGTACTCAGCTATTGGCGCGCTCATATAGGCCGTACCATTGCGTTCTCGGGCGTGGCGTTGCTGATGCTATTCAGTTGGCAACCCTTTGCTAACTCGGTGCTCTATCCTTTAGAGCAGCAATATCCTAGCTTTGATATATCACAGCCCGTGGATGCCATCGTCGTATTAGGAAACTGCCATACGGTCAGCGAAGAGATTCCACCGATGGCGCAGCTTTGTGGCACGGGTTTATATCGATTAATGGAAGGCTACCGTATTTGGCACGCAAACCCTGACGCCGAGCTTTTACTATCGGGTTATGCCGGCGATGAAAGCCGACCCTATGCGGAAGTCGCGGGAGAGATCGTTTTGAGTTTAGGTGTACCGGCAGCGAAAATTCGCTTATTCCCAACTGCTCAAGATACTCAACAGGAAGCTGAATTAACTGCGCCGTTTTTGGAGCGTAAGCGTTTTGCACTGGTGACGTCGGCTTCTCATATGCAGCGCTCTATGACGTGGTTTGAACAACAGAGTATCGAAGGGCAGGGTTTGACACCCATCGCAGCACCTGCACATTTTGCTGCACCGAAGACATCATCTAATTGGAAAATAGACACCCGCGCTCTGCTGAAAACAGAACGCACCTGGTATGAATTATTAGGTCGAGCTTGGGCGGCGATTAAAGCGACGTGATGGTCTGCGGCCTGTTTGAACCGTCTATTTTTGGCAAGAAGCACAATAAACCGTTGCCCTTTGACCTTGGCGGATTTCTTTTAATATATTCTCACACTCCACACACGCCTTCCCTCCGCGGCCATAGACGTTGAGCTGCTGCGCGAAGTAGCCTGGCTTACCGTCTCCACCGACAAAGTCTCTTAGCGTTGTGCCGCCTTGCTCAATCGCCGAAGCCAGTACGTGTTTGATATGCCTGACCAGCTTTTCCATTCTGACTTTGCTGATTTTTCCTGCGGATAGGGTGGGATTAATTCCTGCTAGAAATAGACTTTCATTGGCGTAAATATTACCCACACCCACCACGACTTTGCCGTCCATGATGAAGGTTTTAATCGGAGCTTTTCGGCCTCGACTTTTCGCATACAAATACGCGGCATCAAAGTCATCCGTTAACGGTTCAGGGCCCAAATGATTGATGTAATTGTTGTCCACGGGGTCTTCGACCCACAGCAAGGCCCCAAAACGACGCGGATCGTGATAGCGTAAAATTTTGCCGCTGCTCAGCTGCCAGTCAATGTGATCATGCTTGGCAAAGTTGTCCGCTTCACTGGGCTCGACTAATCGCAGTGATCCCGACATACCTAAATGCCAAAGTGCATAACCCGTCTCGAACTCAACCACTATGTATTTAGCACGACGGGTCACCGATTTGATAACCTGACCTTCCAAAGCCTGAATTTCTTCACCCACAGGCCAGCGTAAACGCCCCTGACGGATTTTAACTGCCTCTAATACATATCCCTTAAGATAGCGTTCGATGCCGCGTTTGGTGGTTTCTACTTCAGGAAGTTCAGGCATTCAATTATCTCGTTTATTGTATTCTAAAACGTCAACGCGCTAGAGCCCTATACGCGACTGAGTTCAAACGCCAGACATAAAAAAACCCAGTTTTGTTAACTCTTACAAGCCAACAAGACTGGGTTTTTCAATGACAAAAAAACTTACTTAATTTTAGCTTCTTTATACATTACGTGCTTACGAACAACTGGATCAAACTTTTTGATTTCCATTTTTTCAGGCATCGTACGTTTGTTCTTATCAGTTGTGTAGAAGTGACCAGTACCGGCACTTGAAACTAAACGGATCTTATCGCGTGGCATAATCTTCTCCTTTAAACTTTTTCGCCGCGTGCGCGGATTTCTTTAAGAACGGCATCAATACCCTTCTTGTCGATAATACGCATAGCTTTAGT
>JBNMOT010000112.1:0-11132 GCA_051275515.1 Oleispira sp.
GCGTTTTGACGGCATTTGATGTCATTGCCCGTTATTTACGTCATAAGGGTTATGACGTTAACTATGTTCGTAATATTACTGATATTGACGATAAGATTATTAGTCGTGCAAAAGAAAATGGCGAAGCCTTTGATGTATTAACCGAGCGTTTTATTAACGAAATGCATGTTGATTCGAAAGCATTGGGCATTCAAATGCCAAATTCAGAGCCACGGGCAACGGCCCATATCGATGGTATTATTACCATGGTGCAGACTCTGATTGACAAGGGTTATGCCTACGCGGCGGATAATGGCGATGTTTATTACTCTGTGCGAAAGTTTGAAGGCTATGGCAAGCTATCGGGCAAGGTGCTTGATGAGCTAGAAGCGGGCGCTAGAATTGAAATTGATGAAGTAAAGCAAGATCCGTTAGATTTTGTTTTGTGGAAGCATGCTAAAGCGGATGAGCCACATTGGGATTCCCCGTGGGGTATTGGCCGCCCTGGTTGGCACATCGAGTGTTCGGTGATGTCGACATGCTGTTTAGGTAATAACTTCGATATTCATGGGGGAGGGCCAGATTTAAAATTTCCACATCATGAGAATGAAATTGCGCAAAGTGAAGCGGCAACAGGCAGTCGTTATGCCAATAACTGGATGCATGCCGGTGCTGTTCGCATCGATGGAGAAAAAATGTCTAAATCATTAGGCAATTTTTTTACTATCCGCGAAATTTTAGAAAAATACCACCCAGAGACGGTACGTTTTTTCCTATTGTCGAGCCAGTATCGCAGTTCAATTAATTACAGTGAAGACAGTTTAAAAGAAGCTCAGGTTAAATTAGAGCGTTTTTATAATGCCTTAGCCAAAGTTGATAACCATGCGATTGCCGCCAAAAATAATGATTTCAGCGAGCGTTTCTTTGCTGCCATGGATGACGATTTTAATACGGCCGAAGCAATTGGTGTCTTATTTGATCTGGTGCGCGAAGTCAATAAAGCGGAAGGCAATAAAAAGTTTGCTTTAGGTGCTCAGTTGCGAGAGCTAGGGGCAGTATTAGGATGCTTGCAACTTCCGCCTGAAGAGTTTCTTCAGTCTGGTAGTGATGTCGATGCGAAATACATAGAGATGATGATTCAAAAGCGCATCGATGCCAAAAAAGCAAAAGACTTCGCTACCGCTGACGGTGTCCGTGATGAGTTGTTAGCGAAAGGCGTTGTTTTGCGTGATGGTCCTGATGGCACCAGTTGGGCTCAGCAGTAAGATAGACGTCTTTTTTTAGTTTTTCCTTTGGATGTACTCATAAAAAAGGCCACTAACAGTAACTCCGTTAGTGGCCTTTTTGCTTTACTGAAAGAAACTAAAGTTTAGTATGTCTTTCTTCGCATGCTTGCAGTGTGTTTTCTAGCAGTTTAGCACGTGTCATTGGGCCAACCCCCCCAGGAACAGGTGTTATGTGACTGGCATTTTTAGAGGCGGCTTCAAACTCAACATCGCCGACCAGTTTACCATTCTCTAAGCGGTTAATGCCGACGTCTATAACGATGGCGCCTTTCTTAATCCATTCGCCTTTAACAATATCGGGACGGCCAACAGCAACCACAACGATATCGCCAAGGCGCACGTGACTTTCTAGGTCTTCAGTGAAGCGATGACACGTTGTTACTGTGCAGCCCTTTAGCAGTAGTTCTAGGCCCATTGGCCGGCCAACGATGTTAGAAGAGCCCACTATTACAGCGTGCTTACCACGAATGGGTACTTTGGTATTCTCAAGCAGCGTTACGATGCCAGCAGGGGTGCAGGGGCGCAGTAATGGCATACGCTGAGCAAGGCGGCCGATATTGAATGGATGGAAGCCATCAACGTCTTTTTTGGGGGAAATACGCTCCAGTATTTCATCTGATTTTAATTGAGCAGGCAAGGGTAGTTGGACCAATATGCCGTCAATAAAATCGTCATTATTAAGCTTCTCGATGAGTGAGAGTAACTCACCTTGAGAAGTTGACACGGGCAAGTCGTATGCTTGGCTATTAATGCCGACCTCTTCGCAATCTTTGCGTTTGTGCTTAACGTAGACTTCTGATGCTGGATCTTTACCAACTAAGATGACGGCTAAGCCCGGTGCCCTGAGTCCTTTATCCAAACGTAGTTTTACGCGTTCGGCTACCGTTTTACGAATAGATTCGGCCGTGGCTTTACCATCAATGATTTGAGCGCTCATGTAAATCTTTAACCTTGCAGTAGATCTGAAGAAATCTGGAGTAATACAGTAGTGCCGATTTTCTCATGACTGCCCCTCTAAAGCAAAGTGGGGAAGGATTTTTTGCCCTGGAAATTATGCGGTTATTGTTTTTAATCACGTTTGAAAACACTATTGAGATAGCCAAGGTCATTGTTTTTATTAAATAAAATCAAAAAGTTGTTGACGGGATTGGGGGGCGTGGGTATTATTCGCACCTCTTCAACGAGGCAGCGAATTGATTCGTAGTTTGTTGAAGTATCGGGATATAGCGCAGTCTGGTAGCGCGCCTGCTTTGGGAGCAGGATGTCGGGAGTTCGAATCTCTCTATCCCGACCACTAAGTCTAGCGAAAGTTAGGCAGCCGTGCGCTCATAGCTCAATTGGATAGAGCATCGCCCTTCTAAGGCGAGGGTTGCAGGTTCGAGCCCTGCTGGGCGTACCAACGTCTTTCAGATGTTAGTGGTAGTTAAGAAATATGTGGTGGCTGTAGCTCAGTTGGTAGAGCGCAGGATTGTGATTCCTGTGGTCGAGGGTTCGATCCCCTTCAGCCACCCCACTTATTTTGAAGATCTAATCGCAATTCTTTGCTAACCCCTCATATTTATCTTCAAAAAATTTTATTTTGATTTAATTCAATTTTCTCTCTTGAAAAATAATTCTTTAATCCCATTATTTAATTCTCTACTGCATACAAAACTATAGTGTTTATTGACAGCTATGGTTCTGTAACAGAGCATGGGATATAATGCGCGACTTTTATGATGTTAGGTGCATTGACAATTGAATTGTACGTCTATTTAGCTATTTATTTAGTTATTTGCTTAAACTAGGCACCTACATTGCCAGACAAAACGTTAATATTAACTGAGAGACAAACATGCAGATTTCTATCGAAACTACTCAAGGCCTAGAGCGTAAGATGACAATTGGCGTACCTGCCACTGACGTTGATGGTCAGGTTGTTGTAGCTCTGAAAAGTATGGTTAAAGGCCGTAAGATTGATGGTTTCCGTCAAGGTAAAATTCCACCAAATGTTGCACATAAAATGTTTGGCAAGCCAGCTCGTCAAGAAGCTGTTCAGCAAGTCATGCAGCGTTCTTTCTTTGAGGCAATTTCTAAAGAAGGCCTTAAAATGGCGGGTATGCCAACTAACTTCGAAGCAACTGTTAATGAATCAGGTAAAGATCTTGAATTCGTAGCAACATTCGAAGTATACCCAGAAATTACTTTAGTTGATTTAGCCAGTATTGAAGTCAACAAAAAGAAGTCTGAAGTAACGGACGCTGATGTTGAAACGATGGTTGAAACACTACAAAAACAGCAAGCGAAGTGGGATACCTCTACTGAAGCAGCAGCTGATGGCGACCAAACAATTGTAAACTTTGACGGTTTCATTGATGGTGAAGCATTTGAAGGCGGTAAAGCAGAAGGTTATAACTTAACCCTAGGTTCTAAGTCTATGATCCCTGGTTTTGAAGCTGGCATCGAAGGCCTTAAAGCCGGTGATGAGAAAACTCTAGAGCTTTCTTTCCCCGCTGATTACCACAAAGAAGACCTTCAAGGTAAAGCGGTAGAGTTTAAAGTCGCCATTAAGGAAGTTAAAAAACCTGAGCTAGCAGAATTAAACGAAGAGTTCTTTAAAGGTTTTGGGGTTGAATCTAAAGATCTAGCAAGTTTCAAAGTAGACATTCGCGCCAATATGAATCGTGAATTAGAGCGTGCTATTCGTAACGACGTTAAAAACCAAGTGATCGACGGTTTGGTTGCTGCTAATCAGATTGACGTGCCAGCGTCATTGGCTGATCAAGAGATCGATCGCTTACGTCAGCAAGCTGTTAAGCAGTTTGGTGGTGGTCAGGGTATCGATGCAAGTATGTTGCCAGCTGAATTGTTCAAAGAACAGGCAGACCGTCGCGTACGTGTTGGTTTATTGATGAATGCTGCCGTTGATACTTTCAAGTTGACAGCTTCTGCAGAAAAAGTTGATGCTTTGATTGAAGAAGTAGCATCTACGTACCAAGAGCCTGAGCAGGTTCGTGAGTACTACAAGAATACTCCAGAACAGAAGTCTCAAGTAGAGGCTTTGGCTTTGGAAGAGCAAGTTGTTGAGAAGATTCTAGAAAGTGTAAAAGTGACTGAAACAGAAGCAGGCTACGAAGAAGTTATTAAGGCTGCTAACGCACCTCAATAAACCATCCTTCGATTGACTGACAATTTTCAAAACACCGACTAAACTAAAAACAGCTGCCATTTAGGATGGCTGTTTTTGCTGATAATAATGAGTCAGGGAGTGCTTGAATCGATGTTTGATTCGGATAAAGGTAGTGACATTATGGGAGCATTAGTTCCTATGGTAGTCGAGCAGACCGCTCGCGGAGAGCGTTCATACGATATCTATTCACGTTTGTTAAAAGAGCGTGTTATTTTTATAGTGGGTCAAGTTGAAGACCATATGGCAAACCTGGTAGTTGCTCAGATGCTATTTTTGGAATCTGAAAATCCAGATAAAGATATTCATTTGTACATCAACTCCCCCGGTGGTTCTGTCACCGCGGGTATGTCGATTTACGATACCATGCAGTTTATTAAGCCTAACGTAAGCACCATGTGCATTGGTCAAGCTTGCAGCATGGGTGCATTTTTATTGAATGCGGGTGCAGAAGGTAAGCGTTTTTGTTTGCCTAATTCACGCGTCATGATTCACCAGCCAAGCGGCGGTGCTCAAGGCCAAGCGACGGATATTCAGATTCAAGCGAACAATATCCAAGAAACAAAAGATCGACTTAACCGAATTATGGCCCATCATTCTGGTCAAACATTTGAGCAAGTTGCTCAGGATACTGAGCGTGATAACTTTATGAGTGCTGATGAAGCAATGAAATATGGCTTGATCGACAAAGTATTAGAGAACCGTAACGCTCAATAGTGTGCGGAATCAAACGTGATTAATGAGGCAGTCGAATGACCGACGACACGAAAGGCAAAAGCGAAGATAACGGCAAATTGCTGTACTGCTCCTTTTGCGGCAAGAGTCAGCATGAAGTGCGTAAGCTGATTGCTGGCCCTTCTGTATTTATTTGCGATGAGTGTGTTGATTTATGCAACGACATTATTCGTGAAGAGGTTCAAGAAGCCGAGAATAAAGGCGATTCGGAAAGTTTGCCAACGCCGAAAGAAATTAAATCAACTCTTGACGAGTATGTGATTGGCCAAGATAAAGCAAAAATTGTTTTATCTGTTGCGGTTTATAATCATTACAAGCGCCTTCAATTTGGTGAGCGCAAGGGTGATGTTGAACTTTCGAAAAGTAATATTCTATTAATCGGTCCAACGGGTAGTGGTAAAACATTATTGGCTGAGACTTTGGCGCGTTTATTAAACGTTCCTTTCACTATTGCAGATGCGACGACCTTAACGGAAGCCGGGTATGTGGGTGAAGATGTTGAAAATATTATTCAGAAATTATTGCAGAAATGTGATTACGATGTTGAAAAAGCTCAGCGCGGTATTGTTTACATCGATGAAATCGATAAGATTTCTCGTAAGTCTGATAATCCATCAATTACTCGTGACGTATCGGGTGAAGGTGTTCAGCAAGCATTATTGAAGTTAATCGAAGGCACCGTTGCTTCGGTACCTCCTCAAGGCGGTCGTAAGCATCCTCAGCAAGAGTTTTTGCAGGTTGATACTTCCAATATGTTGTTTATCTGTGGTGGTGCATTCGCAGGTCTTGACCAGCTGATTCGTGACCGTTCAGAAAAGAGCAGTATTGGCTTCTCAGCTACCGTAAAGGGTAAAAAAGAAGAAAAATCGATTGGCGAAATCTTACGTTCAGTTGAACCAGGTGACTTAGTTAAGTATGGACTAATTCCTGAGTTTATTGGTCGTTTGCCGGTAATTGCTACTTTAGATGAACTTGATCAAGATGCATTAATTCAGATTCTTACTGAGCCTAAAAACTCATTGGTTAAGCAGTATCAAAAACTGTTTGATATGGAAAATGCTGAATTAGAGTTTCGAGAGTCAGCTCTAAAGGCGGTTGCTAGTAAAGCGATGGAGCGTAAAATTGGCGCTCGTGGTTTACGATCAATTTTAGAAGGTATCTTGCTCAACAGTATGTACAAGATTCCCTCTGAAGAGAACGTAACCAAGGTTGTGATTGACGAAGGTGTCATTAATGGTGATTCTGAGCCGTTATTCATCTACGAATCTAGCGAAGCTGATAAAATAGATAAAGTCGCCCCCGATGATGCTTAAAATTTAAGCTTTAGGTGTGTTTTTACTAAAGAAAAGGCCATTTGGCCTTTTTTTTTGTCTTTTTTTCGTCTTTTTTCCATCATTTCTGATGCTTTCTTATATTAGTCCTTGTTTTTTTAATCAATGCCCACAACTCTATAAATAATGTGAATTGAATTTGGCAGTTCCAATAGAATATAAGGTTTATTATGAGTCAAGATTACCTGCCGTTGTTACCGTTGCGTGACGTCGTAGTATTTCCAAGCATGGTGATTCCTCTGTTTGTGGGGAGAGCTAAATCCATTGCTGCTTTAGAAGAAGCAATGACACAAGATAAGCGCGTTATGTTGGTTGCGCAAAAGGATGCCGGCCATGACAATCCCGATGCCGAAGATTTAAATCAGGTAGGGACTGTTGCGAATATTCTGCAATTATTAAAATTACCCGACGGTACTGTTAAAGTTCTTGTTGAAGGTGATTATCGAGCCAAGCTTGTAGAATTGATTGATGAAGATACATTGTTTCGCTGCCACAGCGAGAGTCTGGTCGATCCAGATCTCTCGGAACGCGAAAATGAAGTGCTCGTACGTTCATTGACGGGGCACTTTGAGCAATATGTTCAATTATCAAAAAAAGTTCCCAGCGAAGTCCTATCGACAATATCGGGCATTGAAGACGCTGGACGGTTAGCCGATACCATTGCTGCACACATATCACTTAAGTTAGATGAAAAACAATCTGTTCTCGAAATGATTAATATTAGTGAGCGAATTGAGCATTTGATGGGCGTTATTGAATCTGAGATCGACCTATTTAAGGTTGAAAAGAGAATTCGTGGTCGCGTTAAAAAGCAAATGGAAAAGAGTCAGCGTGAGTACTATTTGAATGAGCAAATGAAGGCTATTCAAAAAGAACTTGGGGATATGGAAGACACCCCGAATGAGATGGAAGAGCTGCAGCAGAAAATAACTGATTCTGGGATGACTAAAGAAGCTCAAGATAAGACTGAAGCTGAACTTAAAAAATTAAAAATGATGTCGCCAATGTCAGCAGAAGCATCTGTTGTGCGAGGTTATATTGATTGGATGGTGGGTATTCCATGGAAAAAACGCAGTCGCATTAGCCATGATTTAAAGAAAGCGAAAGCGATTCTAGATGCCGAGCATTATGGTCTTGAAGAAGTTAAAGAACGCGTTCTTGAATATTTAGCGGTGCAGAACCGCGTGAAGAAAGTACGGGGAGCGATTTTATGCCTTGTGGGACCTCCAGGTGTGGGCAAGACATCCCTAGGTCAATCCATTGCACATGCGACCAACCGTAAATTTGTCCGTATGGCACTGGGTGGCGTTCGTGATGAAGCAGAGATTCGGGGTCACCGAAGAACCTATATCGGTTCAATGCCGGGTAAGTTGATTCAGAAAATATCAAAAGTTGGGGTTAAAAATCCACTTTTCTTATTGGATGAAATAGACAAAATGGGTATGGATCAGCGTGGCGATCCAGCATCCGCTCTATTAGAAGTATTAGACCCAGAACAAAATGACAGCTTTAACGATCATTATCTCGAAGTTGATTATGATTTGTCCGATACCATGTTTATTTGTACTTCAAACAGCATGAATATCCCGGGTCCTTTACTGGACCGCATGGAAGTGATCCGAATTCCAGGTTATACGGAAGATGAAAAACTAAACATTGCGATTCGTTATTTATTGCCTAAGCAAATTAAAGTGAATGGTTTGAAAGCGAATGAGATCACCGTTGCCGATGATCGAATTAAAGATGTTATTCGTTATTATACTCGTGAAGCGGGTGTTCGTTCGTTAGAGCGTGAATTAGCCAAACTTTGTCGTCGTGTCGTTAAGGCAAATATGCTGTCAACGAAAACAAACAGTATTGAAATCACTGAAGATTTGTTAGAAGAGTATTTGGGTGTACATAAGTTCAGTTTCGGTCTTGCCGGTGTAGATAATCAAGTAGGGCAGGTAACTGGCTTAGCTTGGACGTCTGTAGGGGGTGAATTGCTAACCTTAGAGTCTGCAGTAACGCCTGGTAAGGGACGTATTACAAAAACCGGATCGTTGGGTGATGTAATGCAAGAATCTATTCAGGCGGCCTTAACGGTTGTTCGAAGTCGCGCTCAAGCCTTGGGTATCTCCGAAGACTTTATTGAAAAGCACGATTTGCACATACACGTTCCCGAAGGTGCTACACCAAAAGACGGTCCAAGCGCGGGGGTTGGTATGGCAACAGCATTAGTTTCATCCATGACGGGAATACCTGTGCGTGCTGATGTCGCCATGACAGGTGAAATCACCTTGCGTGGTAAAGTATTGCCCATTGGAGGCTTGAAAGAAAAATTACTGGCTGCACATCGAGGTGGCATTCGGACAGTCATCATTCCAAAAGAGAATGAAAAAGACTTGCGAGAGATTCCGCTCAACATTCAAGAGAACCTCGAAATCATTCCGGTTGAGTGGATTGATGAAGTTTTGGATGTGGCCTTAGAAACTAAGCCTGAGTCATTAGTTGGTGAAATAGTGAACAAAGATGATGCTCAAATCAAAAAAGATAGTAAAAGTCGCCCCAGTACACACTAACGTCGCTTGACGGCTGTGAGCTGGGTTGGTATAAATCTTGGCTCAATAAAGAATGCATTGCGAACTTAGCTCGCAAGATACAAACATTATTAAGTATATATATAAATAAAAAGGGGATTTAGTGTGAACAAATCAGAATTAGTAGATTCTATCGCTGCTCAAGCGGACATTCCAAAGGCAGCTGCAGGTCGCGCATTAGATGCGATGATTGAAAGCATTGGTAGTACGTTGAAAGATGGCGGCCAAGTTGCATTGGTCGGCTTCGGTACATTCTTAGTTAAGGAACGAGCTGCTCGAACTGGTCGTAATCCTCAAACAGGTGAGCCAATTCAAATTAAAGCCGCTAAAGTGCCGAGCTTTAAGCCTGGTAAAGCTCTTAAAGACGCTGTTAACTAGACCCGTTGATACCGTTAATAAACGCATCCACTGGATGCGTTTTTTTTTGCTCGTTGCTGAATTATAAAGGTTTGGAAATCTCATGTTGCAAAATATTCGCGATAATTCTAAAGGAACTATCGCAAAAATCATCGTCGGTTTTATCATTATCACCTTCGCATTATTTGGTATTGAATCAATTGTGGCCTTAGGTAGTAGTGATTCTGCTCCTGTTACAGTTAACGGTACGAATATTGAAGAAGTCGAAATTTTACGTTTAGTTGAAATGCAAAAAAATCGTTTCCGTCAGCAGTTTGGTGAGAATTATGATGAGAGTCTCTTTAACGATTCTTTCTTGCGTCAATCAGCACTAGAGCAGTTAATCGAACAAAAAGTTGCCGTAACCCAAGCTCGTTTATTAGGCGGCTATGTTTCAACGCAATCAATCGATCGCGCTATTTTAGCCACACCAGAGTTCCAGCAGGATGGTCAATTTTCTAGCGACCGTTTCAAAATGGTTCTTCGTCGCAGTGCTTTAACACCGTTAAGCTATCGAGCTGTGTTAGAAGAGCAATCACTGGTCACTCAAGTTCAATTGGGCACAGGCTTAACGGACACTGCATTACCTTTTGAAGTTAAGCGTCAGCAAGCTTTAAAAGCAGAACAGCGTGATTACGAATACGTAATCTTTAATACTGCAGATTTGAAGAAAGGCATTGAGTTGTCAAATGAAGACATTCAAGCTTTTTATGATAAAAATAAACAGCGTTATAAAACGGAAGAAAAAGTATCTGTTGATTATGTTGTTTTGAATAAATCAGATTTGAAATCAGATATCCAGGTTGACGATGAAGAGATTGATCAAGGGTATGAAGATTATCTTAGTCAGTTAGGTGCAACCGAAGAGCGCAAAGCTAGCCACATTTTAATAGAAATTAACGATGAACGTAACGATGACGCAGCGTCTGCTTTAGCTCAACAACTGGCTGTTAAGGCGATTAGTGGTGATGATTTCTCTGTATTGGCTAAAGAGTACTCTGATGACATGGGTTCTAAAAATGTCGGTGGTGATCTTGGTTTCAATACTCGTGGCGGTTTCGTTCTAGAATTTGACGACGCCTTATTTGCGATGACGGAGGGTGACGTGTCTGAGCCAGTGAAAACTGAGTTCGGTTACCATGTCATCAAACTCGAAAAAATTCGCAAGCCTGACATTATGTCTAAAGAAGACAAGCGAGTTGATATCATCTCTGATATTAAAGCATCGCAGCTTACAGAAATGTTTGCACAAATGTCTGAATCATTAGCGGCTGCAGCCTTTGAAAATGACAATATTGAAAACTTGGTCGCAAATACTGATTTAGGTCTTAAAGCAAATAAATCAGCTTTATTCAGTCGTTCTCAAGGTGAAGGGATCACACTTAATGCATCGGTTCGTAATGCTGCTTTTGATGAAAAAGTATTGGCTGATCGTGAATTGAGTGATGTTATTGAGCTATCGGCTGACCAAGTTGTTGTTCTGGGTTTAAGCAAACACGTTGAACCGGCTATAAAGCCTTTAGCGGATATTAAGATGGTTATTAATGGCCAATTATTGACTGAGAAAGCCAGCGCACTCGCAACTCAAAAAGCAAGTGCTTTAGTTGCCGAGTTAGCATTGGATGATTCATCGGTAGTTTGGACTCAAGTAAAGGCTGCA
>JBNMOT010000113.1:0-10898 GCA_051275515.1 Oleispira sp.
CAGGATAAATATCCTACAGGACTTGCGACAACAATTGATGCCAATAAATATCAATCGGTAATCGAAGTTTTTAATGGTTTTGTTGCCAAGTATGCTAACAAACCCGCTTTCACGTGTCTCGGCCAAACGATTACTTACGCAGAATTAGAAACTAAAAGCGCCGCGTTTGCGGCTTATTTACAAAATGATACCGCCTTAGTGGCGGGTGACCGGATTGCGATTCAGCTTCCCAACGTCCTGCAGTACCCCATCGTTGTTTTCGGTGCAATGCGTGCGGGAATGACAGTCGTCAATACCAATCCGCTTTATACCGAGCGCGAAATGGAACATCAGTTTAACGATTCTGGTGCTAAGGCCTTGGTTGTTTTAGCGAACATGGCGGCTAAAGCTGAGCGTGTTCTAGCCAATACCTCCATTGATACCGTCATCGTTACCGAAGTCGGTGATATGCATAAGACGGTTAAGCGCGTATTAATTAACAGTGTATTAAAATATGTTAAAAAAGAAGTGGAGTCATACAGTATTCCTAATGCGCTTTCTTTGCGTAAAGCATTAAGCATCGGCCAAGGGAAATCGTTTGTTACCCCTGAAATAAAGCCTGATGATGTTGCTGTTCTGCAATATACCGGCGGAACAACGGGGGTTGCTAAAGGCGCAATGTTGACTCACGGTAACTTGATTGCCAACATGCAACAGTGCCATGGTCTGTTTACAATGGCTTTAGATGAAGGCACTGAAACTGCGATTGCTCCTCTTCCTCTTTATCACATCTATGCATTCACTGTTCATTGCATGGTATTGCTCGAAACGGGTAATCACAGCGTATTGATTCCTAATCCTCGTGATATTCCTGGTTTTATTAAGGTACTACAAAATACTAAGTTTTCATGTTTTGTGGGTTTGAATACCTTGTTTGTTGCACTGTGCAATCAGCCTGTTTTTAAAGGTCTAAATTTTAGTGAACTAAAACTGACTATTTCAGGTGGCATGGCTTTGACTAAAGATGCTGCTGACCATTGGAAGGCCGTCACTGATTGTGACATCGCTGAAGGTTTTGGTATGACAGAAACATCCCCCGTTGTTTCTTTCAATCCACCAGGCCACATTAAATTAGGAACGATTGGTCTTCCTGTTGCTAGTACGAACTGTAAGGTTATTGATGATAATGGTAATGAATTACCGATTGGTGAAGCGGGTGAGCTTTGTGTTAAAGGCCCACAGGTAATGAAGGGTTATTGGTTGCGTCCAGAAGCAACTGCCGAGGCTATTTCTAGCGATGGTTGGTTAAAGACGGGGGATGTTGCCGTAATTAGTGAAGACGGTTATATGAAAATTGTTGATCGTAAGAAAGACATGATCATCGTTTCTGGATTCAATGTCTATCCAAACGAGGTTGAAGATCAAATTGTTACTCATCCTGAAATCATTGAAGCGGCCGCCATTGGTATTCCTGATGCTAAAACTTCAGAAGCAGTTAAAATATTTGTTGTTTCCAGCAATGAAAACCTCACTGCAGCGGATGTTAAAACTTGGGCTCGAAAAGGTCTAACAGCCTATAAGATTCCTAGACATGTTGAATTCCGTGATGAACTGCCAAAAACGAATGTCGGTAAAATTCTACGTCGTGAGTTACGTGATGAAGAAATGGCAAAAATTAATAGCAATACATAAGTCCATCTAGGCAGAAGCTTGGTCAAATTTTTGTTAGAATAACGCCTTGCTTTTGCAGGGCGTTTTCGTTTCGTCGCTACCTTTAGTGTATTGTTTTATATAACGTATTTTTTATTTCTCTTATTAATTGATCACTGGATTTGATGTGAGTCAGAATAACAAGCTCGATAGAGAAGCACTTAACCAAGCAGTCAGTCATTGCTTAGCCAAAGATAAGTTTCGGTTTCATCGAGATTTACAATCTATTTTTAGTTTGCTGAAACAGGAAAAGCCATTCGATAATAAATTGGCTAAATTACTGCTGTCAATTGAACGCAGTCAGCAGGTGCTTGCTCAGCGTAAAACGGTTTTAAAACTAAATTATCCCGAATCACTTCCTGTTAGCCAAAAGCGCGAGCAAATTCTGGCGGCCTTGTCTGAGCATCAGGTCATTATTATTGCTGGAGAAACAGGCTCTGGTAAAACAACTCAGCTTCCCAAAATGTGTTTGGAGTTAGGGTTAGGCCAGGCCGGAACCATTGCTCATACTCAGCCGAGGCGTTTGGCGGCAAGATCTGTCGCGAGTCGTATTGCTCAAGAACTTGAAGTTGAGATGGGCCAAGAGGTCGGTTGCCAAGTTCGTTTTAGTGATCAAACGACTGACCGTACTCGAGTTAAGTTGATGACAGATGGTATTTTGTTAGCACAAACTCAAAATGATAAATTTCTTTCTGAATATGACTGCATCATTATCGATGAAGCCCATGAGCGCAGTTTAAATATTGATTTTTTACTGGGATTTTTAAAGCAACTATTACCCAAGCGTCCAGATTTAAAAGTTGTTATCACCTCAGCAACCATTGATTTGACACGTTTTAGTGAACACTTTTCTAATGCTCCTGTGATTGAAGTCTCCGGTAGAACGTTTCCAGTAGAAGACCGATTTCGCCCACTGGTAAGAGAGAGTGAGGATGATACGGACCTCACCATTCAAGAAGGTATTTTAAACGGGCTAAAAGAATTAGCAGAGCAAGACAGGATTAAACAGCAAGCCGGAGATGTACTTGTCTTTTTGCCCGGCGAACGCGAAATTCGTGAATGTGCTGAATACCTGCGCAAGATGATGCTGCATGACAAGGATTTGCGTAATAGCCAAATACTCCCTTTGTACGCCCGTTTGGGGGTGAGTGAGCAGGGAAAAATATTTACGGAATCAGTCGGCCGTCGCATAATTTTGGCAACCAACGTGGCTGAAACGTCATTAACGGTGCCCGGTATTCGTTATGTTATAGACTCAGGTGTTGCACGAATAAGCCGTTACAGCTATCGCTCGAAAGTTCAACGATTACCCGTAGAAGCTATTTCTCAAGCGAGTGCTAACCAACGACGGGGCCGATGTGGTCGTGTAGCGGATGGTATTTGTATTCGTTTATTTTCTGAAGATGATTTTTTATCGCGCCCCGAATTTACCGAGCCAGAAATACAAAGAACCAATCTTGCGGCCGTAATTTTGCAAATGATATCGCTTAAACTGGGTGATATTAGCAATTTTCCTTTTGTTGATGCTCCTGATCCTCGCTTTATAAAAGATGGTTTTAATTTATTACAAGAACTGGAGGCGGTGGTCTCCAGTAATTCTGAAGGGCAGTTTATTTTAACCCAGCTTGGCCGTCAGATGTCACGCCTGCCAGTAGAGCCACGAATCTCACGGATGCTTTTGCAGGCTAAAAAACAAAATGCTTTGCGTGAAGTACTTATCATTGCTTCTGCGTTAAGTATCCAAGACCCCAGAGAACGTCCAGCCGACAAAAAACAAGCTGCTGATCAAAAGCATAAAGAGCTTGCCCATGAAGAATCAGATTTTTTGTCCTATGTGAATTTATGGGACGCATTTGAAGAAAAAAGACAAGAGCTTACTAACTCACAACTGCGTAAGTGGTGCCAAAAAACGTTCGTCAATTATATGCGGATGCGTGAATGGCGCGACGTTCATAAACAATTGCATATATTGTGTCGCGAAATGGACTTCGTATTAAATAATGAACCCGCAAGTTATGAGAATGTTCATAAATCTCTACTCGCCGGTTTGTTAAGTCATATCGCACAAAAAGAAGAGGGTTCTGAATATTTAGGTGCTCGTCAGCGTAAATTGCAAATATTTCCTGCATCAGGGTTATATAAAAAACGTCCTAAATGGATTGTTGCGGCTGAGCTGATGGAAACATCGCGTTTATACGGTCGTACGGTTGCCAAAATTGATCCGCAATGGCTAGAGCAGCTTGCGAAACCTTTATTAAGAAAAAGTTATTTTGAACCACACTGGAGTAAGAAACGAGGTCAGGTAATTGCTTTTGAACAGACCAGTTTGTATGGCTTAATTATTAACCCTAAGCGGGCTATCGACTTCAGTCGTATTAATATGCCAGAGTCTAGGGATTTATTTATCCAGCAGGGATTGGTTGAGAATAATATAGAGCTAAAATCAAAATTTTATCATCATAATATTAATTTAATTGCCGAACTCGCTGAGCTGGAAGAAAAAACCCGTACGCGCAGCTATGTCGTCGAAGATGCCGTTGTTGGCCATTTTTATGATGAGCATATTCCTAATGATATCGCTTCGGTTATTAGTTTATATGCTTGGCTTAAGAAACCAGAAACAGATGAAAAAACACTGTATCTAAGTAAAGATTATTTATTAAAACAAAGTGAAGACAGCGTTACCGATGCTTTATACCCAAGTTATTTTAACTATCAAGGCATTAGTTTTCCACTTGCGTATGCTTTCTCTCCTGGAGCGAAAGATGATGGTGTGTCGATGACAGTACCAGCATCGGTATTAGGCCAAATCTCTATTGATCAAGCTGACTGGTTAGTGCCTGGTTTTATTAAAGAAAAGTGTATCGCCATATTAAAAGGGCTGGCTAAACCTTTACGTAAACAGTTAGTGCCTGTGCCAAATACGGTGGATGATTTTTTACGGATTGCTAATGTGGCAGAAGGGGGGTTATTTCCACAATTGGTTAATTTTTTATACGCAAAGTATCGAATTAAAGTTGAGTTAGATGATTTACGGTCAATCAATTTAGATGATCATTTTAAAATGAATTATCAAGTCGTCGATAACGACAGGGTCGTTGGTCAAGGGCGAGACTTGATATGCCTTAAAGAGGAATTTGAAGGTCTTGGTCAGGCACAGGCAACGGTACTAACGGATAAAGAGTTTGATCGTACGAACATTACTCAGTGGGATTTTGCAAAACTTCCTCAAGTAGCTGAAAGAGATTTGCAGGGACTAAAGGTCCGGATGTTTCCGATGCTCATCGATCAGGGCAGTCATGTTGATATGACATTGCATGCTGATGAAGATTTTGCCGGGTTATCGAGCCGACAGGGTATTATTCGTTTATTACGTTTATCGTTACCGGTACAAGATAAAGAGTTACGCAAAGAGCTCAGACTATTAGATGCTGTAATGCCTTATGCGCAAGGACTCTCACCTAAGCAAGATTTTTACGATGATATTTTAGATGCTTGTTATAACTCGAGCATGCTCTCTACCGATCAACTGCCTAGAACTGAGCAGGCTTTTAAAACGTGTCTTGATAATCGTTCAGAGCTTTATCCTACACTCATTAATATTATTGACTTACTTAAGCGAGTTTTGCCTTTAAGGCATAAAATACTTAAGCTCATGAAAGGCAATACGACCATTGACAGGGCATATGCGTACAGTGATATTAAGTCGCAATTAAATGAATTATTCCAGGATAGGTTTATTATCCAGTCACCTTGGCTGAATTTAAAATCATATCCAAGGTATCTGGAAGGCATTCTTTACCGATTAGATAAGCTGCAAGGGCAATTGCAGAGAGACCGATTGCGGATAGCGGAAATTGATGAAATTAGGGGGTTGTATCAGGCCGGAATTAAGCAACTCGCTATTCCTTATTACGCTAATACTGATTTGTTGAATTTTTATTGGCTAATTCAGGAACTTCGAATGTCATTGTTTGCTCAACCTCTCGGTACCAGTGAACCTGTCTCGATTAAACGTTTGCGCCAACGCTGGAATGCAGTCAAAGTTAAATTATCTTTGTGATTCCTCTCACGCTATTCAGTTGGTTTTTGAACTATTTTTTGTCAAGAATGACTAACTTAGCATACGGGTCGGGCTTTGTAGTAAAGCTTCCCTATAATAATGAATAATAGAAATTTTAAGGATTTGATTATGAAATACTCTACTGCTAAACCATTCGCTGCAGTATTCGGCGCTGCATTTGTTGCTGCTATGGCACAGGTACCTGCAACTCAAGCTGCTGAAAACCCTTTTGCAACTACTGAACTCCAAGGTGGTTATAAGGTTGCAGCGCATCATGAAGGTAAGTGTGGTGAAGGCAAATGCGGTGAAGGCAAGAAAGCCGAGGGTGAAGGTAAATGCGGAGAAGGTAAAAAAGACGTCGGCGAAGGAAAATCTGGTGAAGGCAAGTGCGGTGAAGGTCATAAATCGGCCAGTGAAGGGAAATGCGGTGAAGGTAAGTGTGGTGGTTAGTCACGATTTGTTAAACAGTTAGATTAGGAGATCTTAATGCCAAACTATCCAGTTCATGGCGCGGGTCTCGGATTACGACGGGCCCTTTTGGGTCCGTTTGCGTCTGTGACTTCTGAAAAAATCGATTTTATGGAAGTGGCGCCTGAAAATTGGATCGGCGTTGGTGGACGTTTAGGCAAGCAATTTCGCAGCTTTACAGAGCGCTTTGATTTTTTGATTCATGGTCTGTCGTTGTCTATAGGCAGCCCTGACCCACTGGATATTGCTTTTATAAAGCAAGTCGCTAAGTTTATGAAAGAGCATGGTATTAAAGGTTATAGTGAGCATTTAAGCTTTTGCAGCAATGAGGGTCATATGTACGATCTTATGCCCATTCCTTTTACTGAAGAGGCTGTCCATTATGTTGCCCAGCGTATTCGAACGGTGCAAGACATTATTCAACAACCACTGATTATAGAAAATGTATCGGCCTACGCAGAGCCAGGTAAAGAGATGGAAGAGATAGATTTTCTAAAAGCCGTCATTGATGAATCAGATTGTCGACTTTTACTTGATGTGAATAATGTCTTTGTTAATAGTACCAATCATGGCTTCGATGCAAAAGACTACTTAAGAAAGATCCCCATAGATCGAATTTCTTACCTCCATATTGCAGGCCACTATGAAGAAGCGAAAGATTTATTAGTTGATACTCATGGTGCAACGGTTAAGCAAAATGTTTGGGATCTTTTGGATTTTACCTATCAGTTACATGGTGTGATCCCGACGCTTTTAGAACGCGATTTTAATATTCCCAGTGTCTCAGAATTACTCCGTGAAATTGACATGATTAAACATGCCCAAGCAATTGGGGGTGTTAAATGATCCGTGAACTACCAAAATTTAAACGCGTTCAACACGCTTTTGCGAACCATATTAAATCTCCGGCACAGGTTGCTTGCCCAAGTGATGTCGATGATCGACATATGGCGATTTACCGAGATCTATTTTTTAATAATATCATGGGTTTTTTATCAGGAGGTTTTCCGGTTTTGGCTGAGATCATTGGCGAAGAACGCTGGCAAGCCATTGGTAGAGAGTTTTTCTCTTCTCATGTTAATAAAACACCTTATTTTTTAGAGATATCGAGAGAGTTTTTATCCTTCTTAGAGTATGAATATACTCCAGCAGCAGATGATCCGATATATTTACTCGAACTTGCTCATTACGAATGGTTAGAGTTATACGTCGATGTTGAGCCAGAAAATACGGTAGTCCCTTTTGATCGTGACGGCGACGTACTTTCTAAAGTACCGGTTGTATCTCCTGTAGTAGATGGTTTTTTATATCAATTTCCTGTGCATCAAATATCCGCTCAAAACAGTAGCCCAGAGCCAAACTTAAGCGCATTGATTGTTTATCGGGGTCGAGCCGATGAGGTCGGGTTTGCTGAAACGAATCCTTTTACACTGCAATTACTGCCATTATTGAAAGAGGGTGGGCGAACAGGAATCGAGGTCGTCAATCTATTGCTGCAGAAAAATGGTTTGCAAGGCCAGAAAATTGCTTACGATGGAGGCATTCAAACTCTTGAAAAGTGGCAAGCTTTGGGGATTATTTGGGGTGCAGTGGCTAACTAGGTAATGGCTGGCCCGCTATCGCTGATGGAGCTGGCGATGCAGGTATTGCTGAAAGAACAGAGGCTGCTCGAACTATTTTAAAGACCGATGCCCATAAGCATCGGTCGTGATCTTTCTATTTATTCATTCCAACCTTGAGTATGTTGCTGAACAAGTTCGCTTAGCAACTCAATATGATCAGGGTTGTCATTAAGCGCAGGAATGTAATTAAAAATTTCACCCCCCGCCTCAACGAAGTACTCTTTGTTTTCAACTTGAATTTCTTCCAGTGTTTCTAAGCAGTCTGCTGAAAAAGCTGGGCAGATTACATCAACACTTTTTATGCCGTCTTTGCCCCATTGCTTTAGCGTAAAGTCTGTATAAGGTTTTACCCATTCTTCACGTCCAAAACGAGATTGGAAGCAACACTGCCACTGTTCTGGTTGTAACTCTAATTTAGCCGCGAGTAAGTCTGCCGTTTTACGACATTGGTGCTCATACGGATCGCCCTTACGTGTGTAACGCTCTGGCACACCGTGAAAAGACATCAATAACTTTTCACTTTGTCCGCCATCTTGCCATTGCTTTTTAACTGAATTGGCTAAGGCGTTGATGTAGCCAGGATGATCATGGAAGTCACGAATCCAACGCATTTCAGGAAGGTGCGGGCACTGTTTTAGTAACTCTGATAATTTATCGTAAATAGCCGCTGTGGTTGATGACGAAAACTGCGGGTACATAGGCAGAATTAATATGCGCTCTACCCCTTTGGCGCGCAGGGCCATAGAAGCGCTTAAAATGCTAGGATTGCCGTACGTCATAGCAAGCTCTACCGGTATGTCGTTACCGGTGTCGAATTGCAATTTCTGTTGCAAGGCTGCGGCTTGTTTTTTAGAAATAGCGAGTAAGGGTGATCCATCTTCTGTCCAGACACTTGCATACGCTTTCGAGACAGGTTTTGGACGAATAAGCAGAATGATTCTGAGTACAAACCACCAAATAATACGAGGTGCATCAACAACACGCACGTCAGACAAGAACTCTTTAAGATAGGTTCTTACGGCTTTGGGAGTTGGGGCTTCAGGCGTTCCTAAATTAACCATTAGAATGCCAAATTTTTTATTCGTTGCTGTCGAACTATTTTGCTGATCCACAAGAACTGCCTTCAATTGGATGAAAGTCATCATTGTAGTTCGAAATGGGTATAAATAAAAAGGCGGGCTTTAAAATAAGCACCGCCTTTTTAACCAACATTGTTCTTTTTATCAGAACTTAGAACTTATGCACCACTTTCACAGTACCGTCGACCGCGGATGAATCAATATAACCAATAATATTAGGATTATTAGCGACTAAGGTTTTAATCTCTGCGTCTGTTCCTGATTGTTTAGGTGGCGTGCCTTTACCCGTAAAAATTAAACGAGACCAATAAGACTTTAGCTGGCTGTCAGATTTACCAAGAATAGACGTGTTAAATGCTTCACGCGTTATACTTCCTTCATCTTGATCAACCGGTAATGCCTGTGAGCCATCAGGGAAACTTTTAGCTTTGCCTAAAAATATTTTACTAACTGTTGCTTGATCCATGGTTGAATTCGGATTGCTGGCACTAACAATAACTGAAGTTTCAGCGAACGCTAAGCTGGATGCCATGGCAATAAGAAGTGCTGAACATGAGTGTTTAAATAATTTCATAGTAATTACTCCTTAAAAAATAACGTCTACAGCAACGCTGTACAAGGTTGCAGAATCGCCATCAATACCAGCGGCTTTAGTTTCATCGTTGTTCTGGATCTCAAACTTTAAGGCAGTTGATGAATCGTAGTCGTAACGAAGGCCAGCAGTGATGCTGGTTTGTTCGTACTGTAGGGGTAATAACTCTTGAATAGTGCCTTCATTTCCAGAATCAAAACGGTCTTTTTCGGTGCTATAGGTTAAATGAGGAGTAATTTCACCGAAGCGAGCAGAAACGCTTACCAACCATGCTTGATCATCTAGGATAAGGGAAGTTTCATGATCCAGAGCTGTCCATTCTGCGACTGCGCTGTATGTGCCATTATCGTAAGTGAACGCTGCCCCAATAAACTGAGATGTTTGGCCGTCAAAACTGAAGTCATCTGCCGCCGATGGGTCGCCAAGAAGTGCTGATAATCCTGCAGCACCAGCTGACGCTTGTGAGTATCTGGAAGTAGGATCAGAAATATCCAGTATCAATTCAGTTTGGTGATAGCTTAGGCGTGTTCCAAAATCCCCCATATTGGCCGAGAAAACGACGCCGGTAAAGTTTCTAAAATCAGCGGCGTAATCATCTGTTTGAGTTTTAAAATCACCTTGAAAGCGGCCATAATAGACTTGAACGCTGCCATCTAGGGTGCCAGAACTGAACCGTTGAGTTAAGTCGATACCGTCAATAGATGAGAAAGGGACTCTATAAACGTCACCGGGAGGGCGAACCCATTTGTAAGCATATCCGACTTCTAAGAAATCTGAATATTGAAAGAATGGGACGCGAAGGCGGCCCATGCGTAAATCAACATTATCATTTGCGGCATACGTTACAAAAGCCCATGCGGCTTCTGTAGAGTAATCACTGCTACC
The DNA here is from genome assembly GCA_051275515.1 of Oleispira sp. GTDB lineage: Bacteria > Pseudomonadota > Gammaproteobacteria > Pseudomonadales > Oceanobacteraceae > Oleispira. The sequence continues at coordinate 10,399 of JBNMOT010000113.1, forward strand.
TCTTGACACTAATTGCCCTGTTGCTGAGGTTTTATCATTTACTTGTTTTTGGATTTGAATACCCAGAACGGTGTTCTGTTTAAACCCACCTTGATTATCGGCGTCTGCAATAATTGCTTTATTGTCATCAAGCATGCTTACGCCAACGCTTAGAAAGCCGTTTATATTCAAGTCATTAGCCATAGCGGGGGAGGCTATGGCAATGGCTAGTAAGGATGGAGCCCAATATGTTTTTCTTCGCATAACATTCTCTCTTTGGTTGTCTTTACTAGAACTTTAGTATTAACTTTCAAAAATTACAAATAATTGAATTGCAATTGTTTATTTATTGAAATTTTATCCAGATATTGATCTATTACAGGTGCGTGATTGAATCCATGTCTTGCGTGGATGCAGTCGTTTTTTTGCTGTATAATTTGTGCCAGAATTTTCAAGTGTTCCTCTAATAGAGGACCTGTTTTATCTTTGTTTCCTAGTTTAAGTATGGGAACTGACTTAAT
>JBNMOT010000114.1:0-10865 GCA_051275515.1 Oleispira sp.
GGCAGCTCTGTTATGCAAGCAGTTATAGCGACTTCACCTAAGTCAGCTAGAGCATTAAAGAGTAATAATGGGTCATTACCTGTTTTTACTAAATGATGTTCAGGAATAAACTTTATGTGCCAGGTTGCGATATTATCATTATCAACAACACTTTCTGAACTGTTAAGGGTTAAAGGGTCACCCGCCTCAACTCCATCCGCAGCTAAGGTCTTTTCTAGCAATGCCGATGTTACAATTATTTTCGAAGTATCGCATTCTGCTTCATCGCGTATCGACTCAAGCAGTAAACGCATACAATCAACAGAGTCTAATAATAATTCAACATCATCTTGTTTAATACTACGACGTCCATCACGCATCTCATCAAGTAATGTTTCAACTAAATGTGTAAATTCAGTGACATTATTAAAACCAAAAGTACCCGCACCTCCTTTAATAGAGTGCGCTGTACGAAAAATTGAATTAATTGCTTCATCATCGCCTTGCTCTAAAACCAGCAAGCTTGACTCCATCAGTTCAAGGCCTTCAAAACTTTCTTCTAAGAAACTTGGAATAAACTGAGATAGATTTACACTCATAATAACATTACCTAACAACCCTTTTAATAGTTGCTAATAGTTTTTCGGGATTAAAAGGTTTGACCAGCCAACCAGTCGCTCCAGCGGCTTTACCACGCGTCTTCATGTCTCCAGAACTTTCTGTGGTTAACATCAAGATAGGAATGTATTTGAAATTGGATAGTTTACGTAATTCTTGACAGAGTGTGATTCCGTCCATAACAGGCATATTTACATCAGAAATAACTAAATCAAATGCTGCACTTTGAGCTTTATTTAATCCGTCTTGTCCATCTCTTGCTTGAACCGTTTCATAACCGGCACTCTTTAATGTGAAGCTAACCATATCAAGAATAGAGTTAGAGTCGTCCACAATTAACACTTTGGTCATGTACCTTTCCTTTTAAAGCTGAATATAGCTACAAAGACTTAATCATTATTAAGCTTTCAGATATTTATTTAAAATGGATTCGTTAAGTCCTAGCTGCTTAATGCTTTCTTGAACTACTGAAGAAGTTGAACTCCAGTTAAATTCTTTATTTTGCAACGCGATGTACGATACCGCTGCTAATAATAATTGGACGCCAACAGTATCTATTTTTGTGACATTACCATCATCAAAATTAATAATATCATTATCATCAATTTCAATAAGAAGCTTTGCTTTACATTCATCAACGTGAGAGATCGTTAACTGAGCCGGTAGTTTGAACATTTCATCCCTTATTAATACGCATAAAAATAAATAACCTACGGTTAAACATAAGACAAAAATAATCATCTGCAAGTTTAATTGTTAAATAGTCACTGTTCTTTTAGGTACTTACATAAAATTTATAAATCAGTTTAAAAATCACACAGAAAATTACTAAAATTAATTTTGATAAATTTATCATTTTCTTTTAACAGTGAATATAAACTTTTTGCACAATCATAATTGTGGCAATTTCCTCTACGATTTATACTTGCTGCCAATTTTTATGCATGCCCTGCCAATCGCATCTGGTGCACTGTCTTCCTTGCTCTGAATTGAAATTATTTATTCCTTTCTTTGGCTTGCGCCGCCCGTCATGTAAACGCTAAGTTGTTATTACTAAACGCCTAGCATCATCAGCCTGCAGCTATTCATGAATACAATAGATATCTCATTTAATAATTCCGATAATTATGCGATTATCTAGATAATCAAAGACTTCATTAAACTACTGGACAGCGGCATAATTTTTTATGAATCCTCTTCTTACATCACCCAAGCCCATGTTTGATGGCCTACAGTATTTAACCAGCCCCTTGAAAGAAGCTGATACGATTCATAGTAGGCAGAGCGTATTAAATCCTCCTCAAGGAAGTAAAAAAGACTTATATCATTGCCTTACTTTCTTGCAGAGTTACAACGGTAGCCAAGCGACGTTTAACAGCTACCGCAGAGAAGTTGAGCGCCTTTTGCAATGGTCTTGGTTTGTGCAAAAAAAGACACTGCCTAGCTTGCGTCGCCTGGATATTGAGGAATACTTAGAATTCTGCCAGCACCCACCCTTATCGTGGATTGGCACCAAGCAAGTCGCCCGCTTTAAAAACCACCAAGGTGATCGAGTTACCAATCTGGACTGGCGCCCTTTTGTAAGTCAAATAACCAAGGTAGAGAGCCAGCGGGGGCATGCGGCCAATAATCGACACTTCAAGCTTTCTCAGAAAAGCCTGCAAGCCGTATTTTCTGTACTGTCGACCTTTTTCAATTACTTACTGCAAGAAGATTATGGGGCGCTTAATCCCGTCGCCCTCATTCGCCAGAAAAGTAAATATCTACAAACTCATGCTTATAAAGAACCGATCCGTCGAATCTCTAATCTGCAATGGGACTTCGTGATTGAAACGGTGGAACTGAATGCGCAAAAAAAACCAAAGCAGCATGAACGTACACTGTTTATTATGAACTGTTTATTTGCTCTGTATTTGCGAATTTCCGAACTGGTCGCAGATGAACGTTCAATACCAACCATGGGGGATTTTCGAGCCGACGCGGATAACAATTGGTGGCTTCAGGTCACCGGTAAAGGCAATAAAGTAAGGATGATTACGGTATCAGACGATATGCTGGCTGCACTAAAACGCTACCGCAGAGCTTTAGGCTTGTCTGCCCTGCCACACCTTAGTGAACCCACCCCTATGATTGCAAAGATCAAAGGGAAAGGCCCGGTAACAAGCACTCGTCAAATTCGTTTTATTGTGCAGGAATGTTTCGATCAGGCGCACTATCGCATGTCTGCTCAAGGCTTAAAGGAAGAAGCGCTAGAATTAAGAGCTGCGACGGTGCATTGGCTAAGGCATACCGGAATTTCTGAAGATGTAAAACACCGCCCCAAAGAACATGTTCGCGATGACGCCGGTCATGCCAGTATGGCTACTACAGATCGCTATATCGATACTGAAATGCGAGAACGTCATGCCAGTGCCAAACACAAAAAGATTAAACCCGAATAGCTTTACGTACAAACACTAGAAGGCATCTTTCAATCTTAATACTCAATTTATGAGCCTCTTTTATTATAATTTAACGCTTTATGGCCACCCACCACAGCGCATTGAATGGCGTTTATCTATGTAAATTCTATAATACTGAATTTACATAGGTAATCCGTTATAGAATTTAAATAGAGTTAGATTGTTTACAAGTGGGCAGCACTGACATTAGCCATAATTTCTTCTGCCATTTTTTTTAACGGTAGCACCCGATCAACCGCATCCAGTGCGATCGCCTCTTTTGGCATACCGAACACCACACAACTGGCTTCATCCTGAGCGACAGTGTGCGCCCCCGCATTACGCATTACTTTGAGTCCCCGTGCGCCATCAGCGCCCATACCAGTCAAAATAAACCCTGCGGAATTTTTCCCTGCATGCTTGGCTACAGAACGAAATAGTACATCTACCGCAGGTTTGTGCCTGTTGACTGGGGGGCCGTCGAACACTTCAACCTGATAATGGGTTCCGCTGCATTTTAATTGCATATGTAGACCGCCGGGTGCCACCAGTGCTAAGCCAGGCAAAACTCTATCTCCGTTTTTCGCCTCCCGCACTTCGAGCTGACATAAAGAATTTAGCCGTTGGGCAAACATTTCGGTAAATTTTTCCGGCATATGTTGCACAATAACGATTCCGGGACACAATGCTGGAAGTCCAGTTAACACTAACTCCAACGCTTGGGTTCCTCCGGTGGAAGTACCTATTGCGACTATTTTCTGCGTAGTGGTCAGTGAATTAACCGGTGTGGCAATCACTTTATTGGCCGTTGAACTTAAGGTATTTATATTTTTCATACGAGCCCGAGCGGCAGCACGAACTGCTTCAACCACATCGCTGCTTGACTCTTGCAGAAAACTTTTCAATCCGACCTTAGGTTTAGAGATAATACTGACCGCACCGGCGCTGAGAGCCTTCAACGTGGTATCCGCACCCTCTGCGGTCAGGGTGGAGCAGATCACTACTGGGGTAGGCCGCTCCGACATGATTTTGTTTAAAAAAGTCAAACCATCCATACGGGGCATTTCAATATCAAGCACGATGACATCGGGCCATTTTATGGCCATTCGTTTCATAGCAAATAATGGATCGGGCACAGCCGCCATTACTTCGATACCCCGGACCCCTTGAAGTAGCGCAGTGAGCACCTCGCGCACCACAGCAGAGTCATCTACGATTAAAACGTTTATACTATTATTTTTGTTTGGAATATTAATTGATTGCATATCAACCTTTTTTTATTACTGGCAAGTTTTGCTGTGTTTTCCATATTGAACCCAGACATCACCACTGGTCAGTTCAAAATAGATCTTGCGGTAGCGCACCCCGCCGACATCTTCCACATTAACCACAAAACCAAACTCTTCTAACATCTGGCGACCCCGCACGATATTGCTGCGGGCTACATTGACCACATCAGGTCGATTATGAATACCTTCAAACATATTGCCACCGCCGAACAGTTTCACCTCAAACTCATCAGGCTTCAGCCCATGTTTTGTCGACTGTTGTTTGAAAAAATCAATGGCATCGGTGCCGTAATGACCTAGCTGATGATGGTCATTTTTCTGGTAGTTTTCACGAGACGCCAACGCATAATGACACATACCTCCCATTTTTGTTTTGCGGTTCCATAAGGTTATTGCTACACAAGAACCTAGCAATGTATGCACCAGAGCCGGTCCTTTGCCAAAATACAACTCACCTGGCTTGAGTACAATATGGTTAATACCATCTCTATTGAAAGATTTCAGGACGTCCCCTCGCACATGTAAATTGAAGGACTCACTAGCTTTACCCGATCAGTCACACCCGATAGGCTTTCAGCATGTCCGACAAATAGTATACCGCCAGGCTTAAGGCAATCAATCACATGATTAACTACCCGTTCCTTAGAGGCTTTGTCAAAATAAATCATCACATTACGTAAAAAAATCAGGTCAAACTGGCCAAGGTTGGTTTGTGGTTGTTGTAAATTGGCACAAGAAAACTTCACATCCTGGCGTAACTGGGGCGCAATTTTAAAAGTATTCGCTTTATTACCGGTGCCTTTGCGACAAAACTCACGCAAATAGCGCTTCGGAATATTTTCACTTCTCAGCATGGGATAAACCGCGCGCTCTGCGGATTCGACTACCTGACTGTTAATGTCGGTGCCAATAATCTGCCAATTACCAGGGTAGTGTTCGGCCAGAGTCATGGCGAGGGAATAAGCCTCTTCTCCAGAAGAACTGGCGGCACTCCAACAACGGACGGCGCGCGTACCCCATTGGGTGAATAGTTTCTGACGAAGATAATCAAAATGGCCAATTTCACGAAAGAAAAAAGTTTCATTAGTGGTGAGCAAATCTATTGCGGTCTGACATTCAGAATTATTATCTTCATTATTGGTTGCGATAAAGCAATCAAAATATTGCTTATAGGAATCAAGCTCCAGCTCACGTAATCGTTTACTCAATCGCCCAGCGACCAACGCTCGCTTAGCATCGGCGAGGTGAATACCGGCCGTTTTGTAAAGCCAGCGGCGAAACAGATTAAATTCTGTGTCGCTCAGCTCTATAGCGGTGGTGCCTGAAGCCATGGGTGAATTAACAGGAGACATCATTAATCTATGTTCCCTTCTGATTTTTCGCCACTCACCTCAGCCTGATCGGGATCGCCGGCCATATCCCGAACCTCATCCATGAGCGCTAACTCATCGACGGAAAGCACCTTATCTTCTGCCAGTATGATGACAAAATCTTCGCCCAGCTTACCCATACCGCGAATAAAATCGGTACGAATGCGAGCCCCAAATTCGGGAGCAGGACGAATATCAGCCGACTCAATTCCAAGTACTTCAGAAACGCTATCGACCATAATTCCAAAATCCTGATGTCGCTCGTCACTCTGGACTTCGATGATAATGACACAGGTACGTTTGGTGATATCCGATACGGTTTGGCCAAAACGGCGGGACAGATTAATCACTGGGACGACCTCGCCCCGCAAATTAATAACGCCCTGAATAAAGTTCGGCATCATGGGCACCTGGGTTAGGTTCCCGTACTCCAGGATCTCTTTAACGTTGAGAATAGTAAACGCATACATTTCCCCACTGAGACGAAAGGTCAAGTACTGATCCACCTCTTCGACTTCATGCCCAACACTTGTCTCGCCCTGTTGTTTTTTAGACCCGGTGCTTGGCATTATTTGTTGACGACTCATAACAACCTCCTAAAAACGGACATAATCGGCATCGTCGCTTTCGACTGAGGCTCGGGTTTTGTTAGCAGCAACTCTAGCAGGCTTGTTAATCTGCTTATTACTAGTGTTGCGTGTACTATTTTTATCGTCGCTTTCATTTATTTTGAAAAAGACCATTAATTGCTGTAATTGTTGAGCCTGACTACTCATTTCTTCCGAAGTTGAAGCCAGTTCTTCCGACGATGATGCGCTTTGCTGGGTGATGCTATTGAGCTGCTCCATAGCCTGATTAATCTGAGAAGCACCATTGCTCTGTTCCATTGACGCGGCGCTAATTTCCTGAACTAGATCGGAAGTTTTCTGAATAGAAGGGATCATTTCCCCTAAAAGCTTACCTGCCTGTTCCGCCAAGCCGACGCTGCTTTTCGCCACCTCACCAATATCCCGTGAAGCTAGCTGACTGCGTTCGGCCAGCTTACGCACCTCTGCCGCCACAACAGCAAAGCCTTTGCCATGTTCACCGGCGCGAGCGGCCTCAATAGCTGCGTTAAGCGCGAGTAGATTGGTTTGATAGGCGATATCATCAATAATGCCGATTTTCTCTGCGATAGATTTCATTGCCTCCACCGTCTTAGTGACCGCATCACCGCCCTCGAGCGCTTCTTTAGCCGCTTTAGCCGACATACTATCTGTGACTCCTGCGTTTTCAGTATTCTGGGAAATCGAAGCTGACATTTCCTCAACCGACGCGGTGGTTTCTTCTACGCTGGCAGCCTGCTCGCTGGCACCCTGACTTAAATTTTGAGCAGTGGCAGAAATTTCTTCCGAGGCCGAGGCCATAGATTCACTGTTACTATTAACATCGGACACGATCTGAGTGAGCTTACCCACCATATTTCTCATGGCACTTAATAGCTGACCCACTTCATCAGTTCCCTTAACTTCGATAGTTCCTGTCAAATCACCTTCGGCTATATTATTGGCAATGACAACAGCATTCATCAAGGGCTGGCTGATGCTTCTGGAAATGACAAACCCCATCAATACACCTATCACAATACCCGCTAGGGTAAAGATAACCATCATATTGCGGCTCTCGGTATATAAGGTAGTGGTATAGTTAGCAGCATCATTAGCATTACGTTCTTTTACATCTGATAACTCTGTCAATAAATCATCCACTCTATTGGCGCTAGTCCGCAACTCCCTTTGAATATAGGTAACAGAAACTTGATTTTCTACAAAGGATTCTTTTTCGATCAAGCCGATCGCTTTTTCTATACCGGCCTGATATTTACGCCATTCATTAATAAACTGGTTGAGAATCCTAATACTCTCTTGAGTCACTAGCAAAGGCTTGGCCAAATCAACATTTGTTTGCACTGCTTTGACGAAGTCATGCGTTGCAAGAATGCGTCGCTTTCTATTTTCTACCGTACTTGAGAGAACCGAATTGCGCAGTGATCTACCGATATTCACTACATGAGTATTGGCTTCTTTAATATAAGAAAGCCCTAATAATTCTTCTTCATATAGTTTATCCGCCGCATCATTTAAATTTGACATATTGGATATCCCCAAATAACCGACACCCGCCGTTATGAAAGAGACTAGCAAAAATGCTGCGATAAGCTTAACGCCAATTTTTATATTGTTTAACATCTACACACCTTCCGTTTTAATTAATAAATTCTTTTCAATTGATGGCACTGAACCAATTGCGAGACTTTGGACTAAGCCCTGCACATCCAGAATTAGCGCCACTGCTCCGTTACCCAAAATTGTAGATCCACTCAGACCACTGACCCGTTCAAACACCCTACCAAGGGGTTTAATTACGGTCTGAAACTCTCCCAACAGCTTATTAACCACTAGACCACACATCTGGCCATTAGCTTTTACAACGACAATGTTCTGACGCCCCGTCGGCTTACCTTTTAAGCCGAAATGGCGGTGTAAATTGATCAATGGCAGTACCTCATTGCGTAAGTTAATGTAAGGAACATTATTTTCCAATCGCAGATATCGGCTATCCAGCTCGACACATTCCTGTACCAGATTGAGGGGCACCACAAAAGAGTCATTGCCGACACCAATAAGAAAACCGTCGATAATAGCGAGCGTCAAAGGCAAGATAATGCGCAAGGTTGTCCCTACACCGACTTCACTGTTCATCTCTATGCGGCCGCGCAGCTCAGTAATGTTGCGTTTTACCACATCCATACCGACCCCACGTCCCGACAGATTTGAAATGCTGTCAACGGTCGAAAAACCCGGTTCAAAGATCAAATTGAGTAACTCATCTTTTGATAAGACGGCGTCTTCAACGATCAAACCTTTTTCAATGGCTTTTACGCGGAGCATTTCGGGATCTAATCCCTTACCATCATCACTGATCTCTATCACAATATCGCCAGAGTCATGAAAGGCGTTGAGAGTAAGCTGGCCTTGTGCAGGCTTACCTTGGGCGATTCGCGTGGCTGGTGACTCGATGCCATGATCCAATGCATTACGCACCAGATGCATCAGCGGGTCGCCAATTTTTTCGACCACTGATTTATCCAGCTCGGTGTCTGCTCCACTAATGACCAGCTCGACTTCTTTACTCAAATCATTGGCCGTATCGCGCACTACTCTTTGGAACTTGCTGAACGTTACGCCAATAGGCACCATGCGCAGCTTGAGCGCAGTGTCGCGCACTTCTTCCAATAGACTATTAAGAATAGCGACAGACTCTATCATTTGACTGTTGCCCAGGGCTTCAGCTTGCATAACGGTGCCTGATCCGGCTGTCACTAGTTCGCCCACCTGATTAATTAGGGTGTCCAGTTTATCGGCATCCACCCGAAGCGATGTCTGTTCACGGACAAGGCTTTCTCGCATTTGAGTTTGTTTGTTTAATACTGCCTTCATTAACGGTTTTAGCCGTTGATCTTGCTCGACTAACATTTCCCCTAGGGGTTTCCGATCGGGGTGAGCCTGCGCCTGAAGACGCAGGGCAGCAGCTAACTCGCCCCGAGTCAGCGCGCCACACTGGATAAGTATTTCGCCCAGATACAGATCAGCTTCGGGCATGGTATCGATCATTTCAATATAAGCACCGATGGCGCTATGAGGCGGTAGAATACGCAAAAAACCATCTTCCCGCATAAACTCAAACACATCTTCAATTTCCTGCTTACTCGCTTTAGAACTCAGCTGAATTTCAAAGCCAAGATAACAGCTTTCAGCCTCAAAACTGTCGAGCGTCGGAAGATTATCGCTCAGAGTCAGAATATGAGAGACACGCCCCAGAGTTGCCAAAAATTGAATAAAAGACAGAGGATCCATACCGTCACGAAAACTGTTCTCACCAAAGCGGACCGAGAGATGCCAGAAATCATTTTCAACTTCTACCGCTAAACGCTCAACCATGTCGGCTTCCGGCTGAATCGGTTCCGCTAATTCGCGAGCGACTTGAGGCACAGAATATTCACTTTGCTCAATGGTGCCCTGGGCTTTAACCGTTTCGTCGTTTAAGCACTGTAATAGGTTCTGGATAAGGTTGTCGCCCTGCTGCTGGGCTTGCTGACTCAGACCTTCGGTTGACTCAATGCCATTATTGGCGCGGGGGTTATTCTCGGCTTCCGTTGATCGCTCTACCGCATCCAACAAGAGTGCGATATGGTCGTGACTGTGTAGCAACAGCGTAATCAATTGCGGAGTTAATACTATGTCCCCTGAGCGCAATTTATCGAGTAGATTTTCCACCACATGGGTAAAGTCGACGATGCTGTCTAAACCAAATATCCCGGCAGAGCCTTTAATGGTGTGAGCCGCTCTAAAAATCGCATTTAGATCATCCGCCTCATCCGACACTTGGCCACTTTCAAATTGCAATAACAAGCGTTCCATTTGCTCCAGCAACTCATGGGCTTCAGTAAAATAAGTTTGCAGTGCTGCTTCCATACTCATAAATCGGTCACCTCTTTTTCCTGTTGTGAGGAGATAAATAAAGGATCTCGAAACCATGACACCAGACCCATGGTTGCCAAAGCATTGATCACCGCTTCGCTATGATTCAGTAAGTTAAATTCCTGCTCATTGGCCAGCCAGTGTTGTCGTGCCATCATCAAAATTTGAACAATACTACTGTCAATTTTGCTTACTTGGGCTAGGTCAATAGAAAAATTACTATCCTCCTGAAATAGTGGCTCCAACTCATCATAAAACGCTTGCGCCTGATAGATTGTCATGTCGCCTACAAGCGTCATTCGGCACTCCGAACCACTGCGCTCAATTGTTAACATTTTTCTCTCCTAAGATGCGATAATTTTACTTACAGCTGCCAGCATTTGTGATGGCTGAAAGGGTTTCACTACCCAAGCTTTAGCTCCCGCAGCACGCCCTTCCTCTTTTTTTGCCGCTTCTGTTTCAGTGGTCAGCATAATTACTGGAGTAAATTTGGTATCGGATCGCATTTTTAACGATTTAAGCAATGTAAGGCCGTCCATCTCTGGCATATTGACATCGCTAATAAACAGGTCAATCCGTTCATTATCCAGACGTTTCAGCGCGTCTTTGCCATTACACGCCTCCACTACCGTATAACCAGCGCCTTTC
>JBNMOT010000115.1:0-10775 GCA_051275515.1 Oleispira sp.
GAGTAGCTGAACGTGGCCGCTGATTAGACTGACTGTCGCTGTAATAGCGCCAGATAACCGCCATGATTATTAATATGAGAGAGCCATAAGCAAGCTTGCGCAACATGAGTGAGTCCTAATTAAATCTAACGTGTAGTAAGCATTAGTCTTTGAATATGATGCTAAAGGTGTCATTTAGTTTCATCTATCAGCGTTTGAACTGTGCCGCTGTAATAAACTGGTTAAATGCTTCACACCAAACAACTACCGTAGTGTATTTATCAAGTTCTATGCGAGTATTTAACGGCAATACAAAATTTGCAAAACTATTTAAATCGCCCACCTCAACCATTGAAGACTTCATCTGCATGAAGTCCTTTTCAGTCTCAACAAAGGTAGGTGATAGAAACAAGCGATACGCTGGGCCAGGAGCCAATGTGCCTTGAAAAACAATATAATCATCACCCAATGAAAAAGTGCCTTTTCCCCAATGCAGCCAATCTGAATCGGCTAGATCATCAGCAATCGTTGCAACATAACGCGTATTTTTAATACTCAACGCAAGAGCAGCAGAGCTGGGATCGGCCGGTGCCATAATAATAGGCAGTGAATAAATGCCCATAAAAAAAGCGAAACCTGCCAGCGTAATATGACTGGTTACCAGAAGGATGATGAGTTTTAAGTGTTTCATGTTTATCTCTTAATACGACTAATCTAATGTTTGAGTCATTTCACTCGCGACCGCCGTCATCTTTTTTAACACCCACTTCAGGATTAGAAAACCCTTCGATCAAGTGACAAATATGCTTACCCGTGGGTGTGCAGTCAGGCTGAGTTTGCCAGCGTTGCAACGCTTGTTGCATTTTTTTATAAGTCGTTTTCATTGATGCAATTTTTGCAGCCGTTTCTTTTAGCCTAACCTCCATAATTATTCGAACCTGAGGGCAGGGGGATTCTCCAAAACTGGCTTGTTCCATAATAGTGTGAATATCTGCCAATGAGAAGCCTAATGACTTGGCCTGCAATATGAAATTTAGGCGCTTTATATCATCGTCATTAAACCGCTTATATCCATTAATAGGGTCGCGTTCAGGGCGGATTAAACCGCAACGCACATAATAACGAAGGGTATCAGCACTAATATTTAGCTGCTTCGATAACTGAGATACTGTTAGAGACACCATAAACCATCCACTTCATTATTATCTATTAAGATTACATTATAATGCTGTGAGTAACACACAGGTAAAATAATCGTCTTTATTGTTAAAACTCAGACTTTTATTCCGTGGTTTGCACTGGAACAATGGCAAAAAGTGTAGCAATATAAATATATTGTAAATATTGACAGCGTACATAACGAGACCCTAGTTATGATGCAAATACGCATGATTAAGGGGTTATAGAGCAAAGTGATCTAGGAAAAGTATAAGATGAACAAACTTAAGCCTTCTTTATCTCTCTTTCAGATCACTTTCTTAGGTGTAGGCACCATGGTGGGTGCAGGCATCTATGTGTTAGTTGGCAAGGTTGCAGGCCTATCCGGAGGTTTAAGCTTATGGGCATTTATAGCAGCAGCGCTCATCGTTTCATTCAGTGCTTATAGTCATGGCTTTCTAGCCAAGCATATTCCAAGCAGTGCAGGGGCAGCAGAGTACGTAAATAGAGCGTTTCACTCGTCTCATTTAACCCTCGCCGTTGGCTTGGGGGTGCTGTTAACAGGCGTTGTTTCTTCTGCCGCCCTTGTAAATGGCTTCTACGGCTACCTAAGCGAACTCATTCTTCTGCCGCAGTGGTTAGTGATCACCGGCCTAACAGGCCTGTTATTGATCACGGCTACCCAAGCGGTTAATACTTCAGTCAATTTCGCAGTCGCCATCACATTTTTAGAATTGTTAGGTTTAATATTTGTCATTATCTTTTCGGAAAGCGGAAGCTTCGAACCCGAGTTGCAAAGCCCCTCATGGTCGCTAAACACTATCCAACTGATAATGGCGGGGGCGTTCGTGGCTTTTTATGCCTATGTTGGCTTTGAAGATATAGTAAATCTTGCAGAAGAAGTAGAAAGGCCGGAGAGAACCATGTTACCGGCGGTTATGCTTGCACTTATCCTGACCACAATTCTCTATATTTGGGTGGCTTGGGTTGCGCTGCATTCACTCCCGATTAAAGAACTTGCTCAAAGTGATGCGCCCTTCGCAGTTATGTTGGCACATACACCTTGGATGGCAAAAGCCATTAGCGTTATTGGGCTTATCGCAATTATGAATGGTGCCTTGGTACAAATATTAATGGGGTCACGCATGTTGTTTGGTCTGAGCCGTGATGGACGCTTACCGAGCTCTCTCAATAAAATAAATCATAAACATATTCCTATTAATGCTACTATTTTTGTTGCTGCACTAGTATGGATATTCGCTTTAGCGTTACCACTTATTACCTTGGCAAAGTTAACCAGTGGCATCATTCTTGTCGTATTTACACTGGTAAATGTTTCGGCTGTCGTCATCGCTTTGCAGAAGAAACAGTATGCTGCCGCTGGAATAGCCGTGACGGGGGCTGTACTCAGTATACTTTTTGTGGGTGTTAGTGTTATTGGTATTCATTAGTCTCTCGGGTAGTGTAACGGGATTGTTTCTAAGCATTAGCAATGGAGCAGACTGTTACATTAAATTATCCGTGTGCTGCAAACCAGCCGCAAATGCCAGTATTAGGCAGGGAGCAAGTAAATGAAGGTTAGCAAATTAATGAGCGAAAATGTCGTTACCGTAAAAATGGACGATCCTCTCAGTAAAGTTAAAGATATATTTAACAAAACTAAATTTCATCATTTATTAGTTACTAGCTCAGGAAAATTAATTGGGGTTATTTCCGACAGAGATCTATTAAAATCATTAAACCCAGCAATTGATAGTATTGCTGCCACCACTAAAGATCTTGCGTGCCTTAACAAAAAGGTGCATCAGATAATGACGCGCAAGCCGATTTCGTTAACAACTGATTCCACGGTAAAGGATGCAATTGACGTATTTAACACGAATACAGTATCTTGTATTCCGATTATCAGTAACGAAGGATTTCCAGAAGGGATACTATCATGGAGGGATATTATGAAAGCGCTTGGTAAGTTAAATTGAACGGATTAAGGCCATCATTCTCTGTCCGTAAACTGCAGCGTTTGGTAACAAGTTAAATAGAGTGTATTTTTGATCTTTATTATTCCATCATTATTTTTTATTTGGATTTTTTACTGAAATATAAATAACGGTAATTATTTAAAGTAAAATAATCCTGTTTGGCTTTTATTCTTTGATGTTTTGTTAATAATTACTTCGCCATTATGTTGTATTCTTCTATATGGCTAACGTGTTCTTTTCTAGTATGGACATCAACTAAATTTTGGCATAAGTTAATAACGACATCGGTTGTTTTCTCGCTATTGCTAGTACTTATGTCTGCTTTTTTGATTAGCGTCATTAGGTCAAATTTAAGGCATGTCATTGGTGCATAGCAAGCCATTCAAATAGGAAAAATAACCGTTGGCTATTTGTCTCTAATGGGGCGTTATATTTTGTTCATCAAGTAAGGAAATAAAAAAATGAGTGATCCAAAAAGAGTATCTGATACACCTTATTCGGTAGAAGTTGAACCAGGTAAATCCTATTTTTGGTGTGCCTGTGGGGAAAGTAAATCACAACCATTTTGTGATGGCTCTCATAAAGGAACAGAATTCTCACCAGTTAAGTATCAAGCAACAGAGTCAAAGAAGGTATTCTTCTGTGGGTGTAAAGCTTCTTCATCACAACCAATGTGTGATGGCAGTCATAAAAAAACATAACAAGTTTAAGCGAAATAGCCCAATTAATTGGGCTGCATTGACACTGCGTGCCAGTCTTGGCTACAGGCGTTATGGTTAGAAATGGAATTAGATAATTATTATACTTAAGGAAAGAGAATGAAGTACTTAACCGGACTGTTAGTCATAGTGGCGGGTATTGCCATATATTTGTATCTAGAGTTGATGACGTGCAAGTCAGTAGCCGACTTTAGACCCGCGATATCCCATGTGCAAAAATTCATTGGCCATGAGGCATCATTTAAATTCTCTGTGGAGTGTACTGGAAAGGATATATTTGATGACTGCATAATTGCAAAGCCAATAAATGTAACAGGGCAGACCGTTGTCTTAAAGGAAAGACGAAATGGAACGACATTTGGAAGATCCTATGCCATTGATTGGGTTGAAGAGGTTGTTTTTTATGTAGACCTATCAGATCCAGAAGATTGGAGTATAGATGTTGATAATAATGTGATTACCTTTACAGCACCTAAAGTTGAATTTGATCGTATCTTAAGAAATAAAAACTATTTGCCCTATATTATTGATCGCGGTATTCGTGATGATGAAAATGACCTGTTGAATCTTATTAAGAAATCCCATGAGGTTTCAGCCAATAAAACAGCTGAATACTTGAAACAAAATGAAGTTAACATCAATGGCGAAATGGAAAAATCTATCAAAGAGTTTGTAAAAAATATCATTGATAAGATGGGTTATCCAAGCGGAATTAATATAGTTGTTGATTTTGAAAAAACATAACGAATAAAGATAAGTCGCGCGAAGCCGCGACCTACCCTTATTCGTTATGAAGGTGGCCAGTTTTAAAATAAGCCCTGAGTATTTATTCGCAGCTGCCGTTACTTGTTGTCACGGTCGTTGTCTGGCGAGTATTTCGTACCCCTGTATTTACAGTAATTTTTTGCATGTTTGCGTCATAAGACCAGCCGGGTGTATTGAGCCCCTGGGATATTTCGTCGCCATTTATGTTGACACTTCGCGGTGCTTCAGTGCTCATTAATTTTAGTCGCCAGCTACGGGATGCAAGCGCGCCGGGGAAATCATCGCCATCTGCAGCGTCTATTTTGAGAGTGTGGCAGCGATTATTGTTTGACGTTTTTATCGATATTTGTGTCCATTGATAGGCGCCTTTACGGTAAGCAAAGCCACGACCTTCGTCTTCATAAAGCTGAAAATCACCATCAGCACCGGGCCAAATATTGATGATCAAATTGTCTTGTTGTCCGTGTTTGCTAGTGGGTAATTCAGGTTGCATTAAAAGTATGGCTCCTTTGCGCATAAATACTGCGTATTCTTCTAATGGTACATTTCGTGTTATTTCAGTTGGGCCGACTAACTCTTCACCCGTAAAGAGATTTACCCATTCACCTGGTGGAATCCATAGGTTGACCAGTGCTGGGTCTCCTGGTGATGCGACAGTCGCTACCAGCATGTCTTGGCCCAGAGTGAACTGGCTGCTATAGGTGTAGGCTTCTTCAATTTTAGGCCATTGAAGGTAAAGCGCCCGTGCCATGGGTAGCCCCGTGTCATGAGCTTCACGACTCAGCGTATAGAGTGTGGGTACCAGCTGACCGCGTAGACGCAAAAAGTCGCTGGCAACCGTTTCAGCTTTGCCGGGATATTCCCATGGCAGGCGGTCGCCATGATGTGAATGCAGACGATTAATAGGTTGGAAGGTGCCGAATTGTATCCAGCGTACGTACATATCATCGGGAAGATGTATACCCGTATTCGTTCTATTTGAGCATTCGATATCTGTTGCTGGCTCGCCTAGGAAGCTGCCAATATCATGTGATACATAAGGTAAGCCGATGTTGCCTTCAGCAGCGGTCATTGCAGCTTGTGCTGCCATTAATTCCCAGGTAGAGCAAGTATCGCCTGTGAAGTGAATACTGTAACGATGCTCTGCAAATGCCCCTAAACCATTGTTATCAACGCCGTCGAAGCCATTCTGGAACGATCCACCAATACGAGAAAAGGCAGGCCATCGGGAGCCCATGTCTTCATGCTGTTTGGCATAGCCAGCGTTAATCCAAGTGTCTGCTGACAAACCAGGCGCTTGAGCGCGTGATCCTTCACAGCACCAGTCCAGCCACCAAAAATCGATACCTGTTGCTTCAATTGGCTCGTGCAAGTCGAAATAGGCCTCGAGCTGCTCAGGTTGGGTCCAGTCAAATATGTAGCAGGGCGAGGACGGGTCTGCCTGAAGGATAGTGCAGGGTAATTCAGCATCATCATTCATTAGCCCGGCAGTTTTAGCGACGGTATCTGGGTAGGCGGGGTCTGAACCCGAAATTGATGGATGGACGTTTAAGCCAACGTCAATACCCTGTTCATGAATCCAACTGACAAAGCCGTTTGGATCAGGGAAAATATCTCTGTTCCAGTCCCAACCGTTCCATGAGCACGCATCATCTAATGGCGCGGTGATGACAGCATTTAAAACCGTGCAACCAAGCTGCTGATGCACTCTTTTCCAGTCAGTATCGATGGAGACAGTATCAAGTGGAACCTTGTGAGTTGAGAATGCCTCAATTTCGGCTCGCCATTCTGGGTCTGTGTAGCTCCACCATTTTGAGAACCATACGCCGAGAGCCTTCTTAGGTAGAAGTGGGGCGGCGCCGGTGAGAGTCCGTAAGTCGGTCAACCCTTGTACGTAATTGTGGCCGTAGGCGAATAGGTAGCCGTCTTGGTAGGAGCCATCTTGCGGTGGGCGCACTTCAAAGCCCGCGGCAGTATTAGTGAGTAAAGCGGTATTGGTATCATTGAGTAGATACCAGCCCTCGCGACTTAATATGCCTTCATGCAGAAGTTGCGGATCTTTTTCGTTATCCAAACCCCGTCGCCAGCCACCGAGATTGCCCGGTTGTGGCGCGAATGACCAATCGGGTCGTGCTTCAATGATTTTCTCGCTAAGAAGCAGTTCTATTTTTAGATTGTCTGATGAAAAGGCACCAGAGTTACGTTGGTAGCGAAGGGTTGCAGCAGAGGTTTCAATGACCAGCACCCCGTTCTCTACTCGTCTTTCAAAGCTACTCGTTGATAACGGGCGTGAGGCGACCGTCTGTGTTGGGCGGTCTTCAAATTGTCCGTTTTGGGAATATTCCATCCGAATTAGAGTGGGAGTGATAACCCTGAAACGTGTATTGCCGTCTTGTATGATACTGCTGGATAAGTCATTTTTGTTATTTGCTGCACTTTCTTTATTGTTTGAGTTTTCGTCATTACTTGAGCTTGGGATAGAGCAGGCAGCGCTCAAAAAGATCAGTGTTAATACGGTGAGTTGGAGCAGGTATTTGTACATCATATCACTCTTTATTATAGTCATTATGGGTTGATCGATGAGTTGAATAAATCAAGATCCACGCAGTGCGCCATTGCTAAATAGCCTGCAGGGTTTGGGTGTAAGTTGTCACCGCTGTTGTATTTGGGTGCGATGAAACCGGGTCTTTCGGTGTCTTCAAGGCAGGCAGAAAAATCAACAATGCCGTTACTGAGGTTCTGTTCTCTTATCCAAGTATTTACCGCATCACGACCTTGGCGTGCTGCAGCCGTGCCATGAAGTACCTCCACAGGAATTGCTGCGCCACCCAGCAGAGGAAAGTTTTCAGTGATCGTTCCTTCTGCAGGTGGGATTGTACCGAGAATAATTTTCATGCCGGCCGACTGCACTCGGTTAATTAATTCGATGAATCCAGTAATCATTTCTTCGGGGCTGGGAGATTGTCCGACATGTGGATTACCAAAGTCATTGGTTCCTATCATAGCAAGAACATGAGTGGCGCCTGTAACCGCCAGAACATCGTAATCGAGCCGGCCGAGCATGCTAGTGCCAAATTGTGGCAGCCAGCCGTCACTGAGCAATTCGTTGCCACCAATGCCGGCATTAGCAACGCTTAGCGGCAGTTTGGCCTTATGAATAATTCGCTGTAAATGATTTGGATAGCGTTGGTCTGTTGCGGTCATTGGTGACGTATCCATGTCCAGAAAACTGGTCGTAGCAGCAGATCCATCGGTAATCGAATCACCTACTGTTACCAATGTTCTGACGCCTATAGGTGCTGCAACTTCTAAGGCTTCAATGGCCAAAGCGTTGCTAGCATAGCCGTCAGGTACTTTTACAAATGCGGCTCTACTGGGGTTCGCAGCATAATCACCAGGCTCGCTATTAAAGAGGTATTCATTGGCGTTTAAATGGCGAGTAATTTGTGGGGTCGCCTCGGGTGAAAAAAAACTGATACCGACACGTTTAAAAGCACGAATTGGGTAGGCTATCGTATCAGTAAGAATTGATTCACCCGCTTTGATGGTCACTCGATTACTGCCTTGAAAAGTCAGCAAACATTCACTACCTGAAATCATTTCTGCAATCCCAGGTATTGCTTCTTGTGCAATGTGCAGGTTCTCCAGTATCACGGGAAACTTTGAATAGCGGTTCGACAATCTTAGACGCATTAATTCTCCGCTCCAGTGCGGGGCAAAGGATTGGCGAACAGTGAGTGCAGTTATTGGATGGGTGACGAGGGCATCCGTTGGCGCAGTCCTCCAGCTTGTCACCATATGCTGATCGATAGGTATCGAATTAGCCCTAGAGCAACGTTTATAGATAGCGGGCTCAATGATGCTTTTTTTCAAATCGACTACTGGCTTATTGCCAGGCTCGGTAATATTTGAGCTAGCGCCGCAGCCAATAATCATAATGCATAATGTTATTGTCAGTAGCGCCCTGAAAAAGCCAAACGTTTTCGTAACGGCTATAAATTGATACGAGGAATATGTTGTCACGGACTATTTCCATAATGCTATTTAATTTAAGTGCCATCATTTAGAAAATGATGGCTCATTGTAAGTGACACTAGACTGTGTCACTTACAATATATATGATACATCTCCGTGTCAAACTGATTGGTTCACTCATGAATAACACCCATAGAACGAATTCAAAACAATACGAAGCTGTACCCAATAAACAGAGCAGCGGCAAATATGCGGGTAAGGAAGCCAGTACGCGCCAGCGCGAGCGCAAGGAAAAGTTGATATTGGCTGGCATAAAATTGATCGGAAGCAAGGGTTTTGTCTCAACCACTGTTGATGCTGTATGTGCTGAGGCTCTGCTGACAAAGCGTTATTTTTACGAGTCGTTTAAAAACAGTGAAGAGTTATTAGTCGAAGCTTATCGATGCGCGACTAGAGAGTTCATGAGTTCGATTTTGGCTGCTGCCGCGCCACATCGTGATGATTCACGTAAGCTGGTTCATGCAGGAATACGACAAACGTTCATGTTTGTGCAAGAGAACCCTAATAAAGCAAGACTCATAATGATCGAGGCAATGTCCGTACGCAGTCAGTTAGGGCGAGTGTACGGCAAAAGTTATGGCGAGTTCGTTGATTTATTAGTTGCTTTTACCAAGCCATTTTTGCCTGACAATGACGACTCTAGCGATGCAATTCTTGCGGTCATGGCTAGGGGAGGGGTCGGTGTGCTTCTTCACTTATCTCAGGTTTGGATAGCAACCGACTTTGAGCAACCTATCGATGAACTTGTAATTGGGGCAGAGAGTATTTTTAGAGGAATGGGTCGTGAACTCAGTATACCTGGCTGGGATGGTCTGTAGAAAACGTTGTTGAGGGCTAGGACTATTTTGTCTACAATAGCCCTCTTTTTTTATCTACGTCAGGTCAATTATGAACGACACTTCATCGCTTCCGGCTTTACCGGATCGTCTTTCGGGTAATGCCCGTAGCCCATATCATGTGGCAGAAATTTTTGAGCACAACATTCGCATTATTTTGAACGGTAAAGAACGTTTTGATGTTGAAGAATACTGCATCAGTGAAGGGTGGGTTCAAATTCCTTCACCTAAAGCTCTCGATCGTCGTGGCCAACCGCTTATGATGAAGCTAAAGGGAACCGTTGAAGCCTTGTACAGCGAATAGGCATCAATTCTCTCGAATGCTAAGCCTATAATAATGCGCTTAGCATTTTCAGTAAGTTCGCAACTTTGAAAGATAAATCCTCTTTTAATTACTATGTATCTCCCCTTTATTTTGTGCGATATTACGTCTGTTTTTTTCCATTTATTATCCAGTCGGGTCGCTATAAATATGCGCTATTTAGTTTTGGTTGCAGTGATTTTTCTGACAGGGTGCGCGTCAACCTTTCAGGTGCCTTCTTCTGGCACCGATTTCACTCTAGATTCATGCACTCCGTTACTTAATTGTGTCTCGAGCACTTCTTCTGTTTTCCTTTATCAGGTAGATCCTATTCAGCTGACCCATACTTTGGATGAGGTTTCTTGGAAGAAAATTAAATCAGTTGCCGTCGATCTCGAAGGTGCGTCGGTTAATAACTCTAGGTTTGGTTACCTGGACATGACCTGCTTTAGTAAGGTGTTTTCATTTCCTGACTACCTTGAAATCCTTGTCAGTGAAGATCGTAAAAGCTTAGATGTTCGTTCTCAATCCCTTATTGGCCTTTATGATTTTGGTGTAAATCGCCGCCGTGTAGAGACATTAACCCGTGAACTCGTGGCTCTTGGCCTAGCAAAAGCGGTTGCAGAGTGAGAATTATATACTCAGTATTATTATGGATGTCACATGATTTTTGAAGTATCAGAATTAGAAAACCAACAAAAGTATCGTCTTTTAAGTGGTGGTGTAACGCCTAGGCCAATTGCTTGGATCAGTACGCGCTCACACGATAAAATTGATAATTTAGCGCCTTATTCGTTTTTCACCGTTGCCAGCTGTAACCCTCCGGTACTTCTGTATTCGCAGGTCACTCAGCGAAGTGGTATCGATAAAGACACACTGCAAAATTTAATCGATACGGGTGAGTGCGTTGTTAATATAGTGAACGCGTCTTTAATGGAAAAAATGAACCAGACAAGTGCCAGTCTTAATCGTGACGAAAGTGAGTTTGAGT
Source organism: Oleispira sp. (assembly GCA_051275515.1). GTDB lineage: Bacteria > Pseudomonadota > Gammaproteobacteria > Pseudomonadales > Oceanobacteraceae > Oleispira. Next base: position 10,764 of record JBNMOT010000115.1, read on the forward strand.
TCGCGGGCATTG
>JBNMOT010000116.1:0-10733 GCA_051275515.1 Oleispira sp.
GTTTTTAATTCCCGTGGTCGCACGAGCCATCGCTCGAGACGCTTGGCGCGCTTGCTGACCTAGGGTTTGCATATACTGCTGGATTTCCATCATCGTTCTCTTTGCATGTGAACTGATTTTATTGGCTCAAGTATACAGTGAAGAAAAGGTTTGTTCATCCACTCTTATTTGCAACTATCCTTCGATTGCCACTACACTATAAGGCAACTGAACTCTACAAGTTGTCCCCTCGTTTATGGAAAAGCCTGCCCTTCAGCAAGTTATCATCCTGCAAGTAAAAATCGTTTATTGTTTATTAGCGGCTTTTGCTCTTAGTATTATTGCGCTTTTAGACTATATGAAGCAGGAACAAGTCTTTGCCTTGGTCGCTGCTAGCTTTGCTGCATTATTGGTTGCTTATGCCAGCTATTTGCTACTGCGCAGAAAAAAACGCACGGCACCTTATATAGAGTGGACGCTGACCCTTTTATTGGGTTTCTTTACTATTTTTGGTATGCAGCAAGAAAGCCAAGTCGCGCACTGGGTCTATTTCTTCCCTATTTATGTATTCTTCCTATTTCCATTTACGATGGCGAACTACATTACGCTGACTTACAGCGCTGTTATATTTTTAGTCGTGCTGAATAATTTTGATCACTATATTCGTTTACAGTTGTTGTTTACGTATACCACATGCTATTCATTTTCGTTGGTGTACGCGCTGGTCAATGAGCGCAGTAATATGATGCTGTCCAATCTGATCAATACCGACCCTCTGACTGAGGTGTATAACGAGAATCAATTTCATCACAATATGAGTAAGGAAATTACTCGGGCTGATCGTCAACGCACTGGCGTGGTATTAATCACTATGCGATTACCCAACACCTGGCAGCAGCTAAAAGCGGAAGAGTATGAAAATAGAATGGCGAATGCCGGCCATCGTTTGCAATCTAGAGTTCGTGAATTCGATACCTGCTATCGCTTAGACAGTGATGACTTTGTTGTTATAATGCCCAATAGCACTCAAGAAGACGGCGATAAGTTGTGTGAAGATTTGATGGCATTTATTAGTAAGACTCGTCATGTGCCACACAATAATTTCTTAATAAAAATGGCAACCTATCGTCCTGAGGATGATAGCTACAGTTTATTGAAGCGTGCGATTTCTCAATTAGAGGCGTCAAACTAATGGAACAGCAACAATTAACACTGCGCATTCAAATCATTTTATATACGCTCGCCGCTTTCGCTATTTGTATTCTAATGGTTGATCAATACCGCCAAGGATTGTATTTTTTAGTTTTATCTAATGCTATTGGTGTGCCTGCATTTTTATTCAGCGCTATCTTTTTGTATATTAATCGCGACCGCACCCCATCACTTTGGGTGCATCATGTTTTGATTATTTTACTCGCCTCTTTGGCACTGTATCAGCTGGCGGATTACCCGGCACTAATGACTCATTACCTGTATGCTTTGCCGATATTCAGCTTCTTTTGTTTGCCCATTTTAAACGCCACCCTTATTAACACGATTATTGTCGTGATCAGTACATTAATCGTGTGGAATGAGCTTGGCTGGCAAGAGGGCTTGCGCTCAGGCACTAATCATTCTTTATTTCTAGGTTCTACTTGGTGTTTCGCGTTTTTAACTCAGGCTAAACAAGATTCGCTGCGGCGCTTAGCATTAACCGACCCGTTGAGTGGTGCTTATAATAAGCGTCATTTTTACCATACCCTTGATCGTGAAATCAGCCGCAGTGAAGACTCTCATGATCCGATTAGCTTGATCGCGATTACGATTGATGATTATCACCAAATGATGGACATTCAAGGTCGCCGATCAATTATTAGTTTTCTATCTTTATTCACTGCGCGGGCGCGTAATGTTATTCGTGCGGGAGATGAAGTATTTCGCTTGGAGGAAGATTTATTTATCTTGCTACTGCCTCACTGTCCAAATGATGGTGCAATTGTTTTGATGGAACGTATTAAACGTAATTTGCAGCAGCAGTCTTGGGAGCCTATTCCTGAGCTCAACGTGTCCACCAGCGCTGCAACTTGGGCAACGGGTGAGACGTCACAGGAATTACAGAAACGATTATTGCAAAGCTTAACCAAGCAGCAGAAAACGACCCTGCAATTAGCGGCCTTTTCTGAGCAGTAATGTGAGTCCGTGCGGTTAAACGTCGGCGACCACTAGGCGAACCAAGCTCTGCCGTGAACTCGTTACCATATTGAGTTTGTCGTAATAGTCTTCTGGTGCCGTGACCGCTACGTTCGTAAAACCATCGTCTAATAGTCCCTGCTGCATGGCTTCGTTAGAGTTGTAATGCAGTGGGTATTCGCCCTGAGTAAAAAAACCAACAACTTTTTGGGCGACTTTTACATATTCATAAGAAGGATGTTGCTCTAACTTTGGGTAAATCTCGGTAATATAACGTGCCTGCGGAAATGATTTCAGCGCAACGGCCATTCGAGCCCATACTTTACGGATGGTGGGTAAATCAAAATAATTCACCAAACCTTCCGTAATAATTAACGTTTTTTTAGTGTTATCCAAACGGCCTAACAGCATTTCTATGGAGAGAGGCCCAGATTCGTCTAGGATATTACACGGCTGAGTAACATGACCCAACGGGCGCCCTAGTGTGTCCAGCAGTTCAGATTTATGGGCTGACATGCCCGGTAAATCACCTTCAACATAATGCACATTCGGATACGTTTGCTTAATTAAATAACCACGAGACGATAAGCCCGCCGCCAATTCAACGATCTGCTCAAAACCTTCTTCAATCGCCTGTTCAACGAGATGATCTAAAACAAAATGCCGCTGTAATAAAAAAGTATCAATACTGGCACCAATCATTGACTGCATAAACACGTTCATAGGTTTTAAAGCCCAATACGCAGCACGACCCATAGGGGTTACAAATTGTTTGTGCGATAAACCATTTTTATACCAGACATAACCCGTGTAATGAGCACTAATACTTATGCGTGACGTATCGGTGGCGGTATCGATATTGTTGATATGTTCCATTGTCAATAGACCTGCTGCCCTGTAAGTAGATAACTGTAATCGGGTGAGTATGTTTATTATTATGCGCAATACTTTATAAAGTGATCTTCGGATTGATCTTTAGAATGCTTTTGAAATACTGTTTTTTATTACGGCTAAAATGCTAATGGAGCCGAGTATAGCCTTGTTACGAGTAATAAAAAAGCGCGTCATCTCTCGATACGCGCCCTGATGATCTGCATGCTTTTATTGCCTGATTTATCCGATAAAACTAACGCAAGGCCACCGTGAATTGGCCCTTCAATTTCTACTTTAAAATGACTGGCGTATAAAGTACCCTAACCAAGTTCGCCCCGTGTCATCTTCTAGCCAAACCTTGTCAACGCCCATTCCATCGTCGTCCCAGTCTTGATGACGTTATCGCCTTCTCCATCTTCATCAAGGTCGCTCCATTCTGACGCTAATAACGGAAACGCATCTTTTTCGTTCTCATACCCATCGTTATCCATGTCTGGATCGAGTACATCTGGCCAACCATCGTTATCATAATCATTGGGGGTATTATTGGCATCATCAACCGCAAAACCAAGCTGATGCTCGAAAGTATTGCTGATATTGTCACCATCAGTATCTCTTACCCCATGAGGATCACGAGGAAAATCATCATTTTGATCCAGCACACCATCGCCATCTTGGTCGGAATCAATCGCGTCTGGTATGCCGTCATTATCGATATCATATTGATCAGCCACATTGGGATCAGTGCCAATGGCGGTTTCCATAAAGTTAGAAAGCCCATCGCCGTCGCGATCAGTATCAATACTGTTGGCAATACCGTCGTTATCGATATCATCAATATCTGCGACAACCAGTGCACTGCTCAGCGCCAATAGAAAGACACTGCCCAACACGATTAAAGGTGGTGATTTCATAATTGTGGTCTTTAATAAATCAAATCTGTATCAGTCAGATAATTCTAATCGTTATGTTTTAATCGCAGGCATTAAAAAGAGACTTACATCTGTTTATTGTCACACTTAATAATGCGGCCTTTTTTATCAACCAGAATGCCTGAAATTCCGGGTGTTTTATCAGCTTTCATTAACAGACTACCCCCTGAACAAAAAGCCGTTTTCCCCGACGGTTTAGACGATGTTTTAACATCGTAGCCTGGCTTTAGTGTTAATAATTTAAAGTCTTCAATCATGGCCGAGTCGGCTTCTCTAGAGTGACGTAGGTAACCATAATATTCCAAAGATACAACCGATATAATAATACCTGCCACTAAACCCATGACGATATGCTTAACTTTATCGCCATCTTTTGATACGCGCTTCTCTACTATCGTCATGCTACTTAGTCCAAAAAATATTAATGAAAAAGGTCGTTGATGCTATGTTTGCTTATCTATTAGTTTAGAAAATAGAGAACGATGTAAGCCCGAAAAACTGCCGTTTGACATAATAACCACATCATCGCCTGCCTGAATGTCCTGCAATAATCGATCTTCTAAAGCCTCAATATTTTGGCAAACGCTTTGCTGTTTCATGCCAGCGACCGCATCACTGAGAGACCAAGACAAACCTTCAGGTTCCAGCCAATAACTGGCATCAGCGTCTTCTACACTGGCGGCTAACTTGGCTTTATGTTCACCCAGTTTCATGGTGTTCGATCGGGGTTCTAATACAGCGATTAAACGTCCACTTCGTCCTTGCACCTGTTGTGAAGCTTTCGCGCCTGAAAGAGTCAGCTTGATCGCCGTTGGGTGATGAGCAAAGTCGTCAAAAATACGGATACTATCGGTTTTATTAGCACCGGCCACTTCTCCGACTAATTCCATGCGGCGCTTTACCGATTGAAATCCTGTTAAAGCTTCAGCGGAGGTGTGCGGCTCTATGCCCACATGCCGCGCAGCAATGATGGCCGCCAACGCGTTGTACATGTTGTGCTCACCATTAAGTGACCACGTTACTTCACACACTAATTGCCCTTGGTGATAAACATTGAACTGACTACAATCAGCCAATATCGCTTCTACCGCCCAGCCCTCTGACTGATGTTTGTCGCCGCGAATATGAGCCTGTTCACTCCAGCAACCTTGTTTGATCACGCGCTGCAATGCTTCGTTATCGCTAGGATAAATTATTTGCCCATTAGAAGGCACGGTGCGCACAAGGTGGTGGAACTGACGTTCGATCGCGGCAAGATCATCAAAAATATCGGCGTGATCGAACTCAAGATTGTTCATCACTAACGTTCTTGGATGATAATGAACAAATTTAGAACGCTTATCAAAGAAGGCGGTATCGTATTCATCCGCTTCTATAATGAAAAAATTTGAATCGGTAAGGCGTGCAGACGTAGAGAAGTTCTCAGGGACACCTCCAATCAAATAACTGGGGTTCATGCCTGCATATTCCAGCAACCACGCCAGCATGCTGGCGGTCGTGGTTTTACCGTGGGTGCCGGCGACGGCCATGACCCATTTGTCTGCGAGTAAGTACTTACCCATCCAGTCAGGGCCGGAGATATAAGGCAAGCCGCGATCCAGCACGTATTCAACCGCCGGATTGCCACGACTCATGGCATTACCAATGATCACATAATCTGGCGCAGGATCAAGCTGAGCAGGATCAAAACCCGCAATGACTTCAATTCCTGCCTGCTCGAGCTGGTCGCTCATGGGCGGATAGATGCCTTGGTCTGAACCCGTCACTCTATGCCCCTGGGCTTTCGCTAACTGGGCAAGACTGCCCATAAAGGTGCCACAAATACCCAAAATATGAAGATGCATGCCCACTACCACAAAATTCGTATGCGGCTAGTGTACTTGCTCTTGTCTTTCCTCGCTAGTAAGAGACGGTCAAGGCAGCCAATACCGTGCGAGAACGGCTTTACAGATACTTTAATATGACAAGAGCTCAAGTCGTGACGATATTAGGTTATTGTTCAAAATGCAGGCATTCAATCTGAAGTAGATTTCAGGTAAGATGCACTCTTTTTTTGTATTCACTTACCTATTCGCCTATTCACCTTCGAGAATCAGATATGCAATCTTTGTCTTCTTTCCTGCAAGCGCACAATACGCCCAGCGATATTGCTGCCATCCTTAATGGTCTTATGACTTCTTGTGTCGATATTTCCAACAAGCTACAACAGGGTGCATTAGCAGGTATTTTAGGCTGCGCGGGTGAAGAAAACATCCAAGGTGAGACTCAGAAAAAATTAGACGTTATCTCTAACGACATTATCAAAGATCAATTAGCCAGCATGAGCATGGTTAAAGGCATGGCCAGCGAAGAAGAAGACTTCCCCGTTGCCTGTAATGACGAAGGCGAATACCTCGTACTGTTTGATCCGTTAGACGGTTCTTCTAATATCGATGTCAACGTTACTGTCGGTACTATCTTCTCTATTTTAAAAACAACGAAAGACGTTGACGCGTCTAAATCCGATGCATATCTACAAGCCGGTACTGAGCAGATTTCTGCGGGTTATGTGTTGTATGGCCCATCGACTATCTTGATGCTAACGACGGGCGCAGGCGTACATTCTTTTGCGATGGATCCTGCAACCGGTGAATTCCTGTTAATGCGTGAAAACGTTCAGATTCCTGTAGAGACTCAAGAGTTCGCGATCAACATGTCTAACCAGCGTTTTTGGTTACCTGAAATGCAAAACTACGTGGCCGATTTACTGCAAGGTGAAGAAGGTCCATTAGGTAAGCGTTATAACATGCGCTGGGTGGCGGCGATGGTTGCTGAAGTTCACCGCATTCTGACTCGAGGCGGTATCTTTATGTATCCATACGATAGCCGCGACCCTTCTAAGCCCGGTAAGCTTCGTTTGATGTACGAAGGAAATCCAATGAGCATGCTAATCGAGCAAGCCGGTGGTAAAGCCAGTACGGCTTACGCGCCGATTATGGAAGTAACGCCGACCGATATTCACCAGCGTGTTTCTGTCGTGATGGGTTCTACTGCTGAAGTTGATACGGCGCTTTCATACCATAAGAAGTAAGCTAAGCGGATAATTCAGCGGCACATAAAAACGGAGCTTATTAGCTCCGTTTTTTATTTCGAGTAGAAAACCTCCGAAGATTTAGCTGAATTGAAAGCCTCAAAGACAAGGCAAAAACCAATTTTAGAAAACAATGTTAGAAAACGATGGTTTTATTGCCGTGCAATAAAACGCGGTCTTCTACATGACTGCGAACGCCACGGGCTAATACTCGCTTCTCTACGTCTTTCCCTAAACGCACCGTATCTTCAATCGTATCTCTGTGACTAATACGCATCACGTCTTGATCAATAATCGGCCCTGCATCCAACTCTTCTGTCACATAGTGACACGTTGCCCCAATTAACTTCACCCCGCGCTCGGCGGCTTGATGATAAGGCTTAGCGCCGGCAAACGAGGGCAAAAAACTGTGGTGAATATTAATCACCTGCCCTGCGTATTGCTGACATATCTCTGCCGGCAAAATTTGCATATAACGCGCTAATACAATGGTATCGGCTTGATGCTCAGCAATGATGCTATTAATACGATTAAAGTGCTCTTGCTTGTTGGTCTTATCGACCGGCACGTGAAAAAATGGAATACCATGCCATTCCACCATTGAACGAAGATCATCATGGTTGGAAATCACGCAGGGAATCTCACAGAATAATTCTTTGCTATGAACGCGGTGTAATAAATCACTCAAACAATGGCTTTGTTTGCTCACCATTAAGATAATTTTTTTGGCTTCAAAACTATCATTGATCTGCCAGTCCATCTCAAACTCTTCCGCGATCGCTGCGAACTTCTCTCTAAATTCTGCTAAACCGAAGGGCAAAGAATTAGCCTTGATGCAATGGCGCATAAAGAACCAACCACTTCCGCCCTGCTCGGCTGACGTGTCCGCGTAGTGATTAGCTTCAATAATCCAACCACCGTGAGATGAGACAAACTCCCCCACTTTGGCAACAATTCCTACCCGGTCTGGGCAAGATATGGTTAATCTATATACTTGTTCCATAGCTTACTCGATACGCTCTAAATACTGTGTTTTTACTGAGCGTGGGTGCTTACACAACTCTCGCACCATCACTGACATGCGCCCATTAAACTTGCACTAGAATATAGATAGTGGTCTTATGAGGATAGTAGTGATTTGTATATCTTAAAAAATAGGAGATCAAGTTGGCTCTGATAGTTGTAGAGATGGGCAGGCGTGTCGTGACGCCACAAAAAAATGATTCGAGAGATTCAATTAGAGTCCAAGCAACGAAAAGTAGCTCAGGCATAGATCAATACAATCACTTCTCGGAACATAACGCTACGCCACAGAATAAGCGCGCTGCGGAACATAAAAACTCGACACGAACAGACCCATATAGTATCCAAAAGCAACGCCAAGCCGAAAAAGAACCTAGCCAAGTTTTCCTGTTAGCCGATATTATGTCGAAGCAGGTCATTAGCTTAAGTTCAAAAGCTACGGTAGCCGATGCTTGGACGCTTTTTCAACGTCATAGCTTTCATCACATCCCTATTATCGACGAAGAAAATACTGTATTAGCCATGCTTTCTGACCGAGATATTCTACAGAGGCCTGGTACACAAGAAAATATTAGCCAAAAAAAAATTATGTCATTTGCAACACAACTCGTCTTTTGTTTTTCTCCCGATACCGACATTCGCCAAGCGACTCGCACGCTTTATGAGTATGACCTGGGTGCTTTGCCCATTATCTCAGAACAGCACGAATTGTTAGGCATTGTTACCCGCACTGACATCATAAAAATCGTCAGTCATTACGGGCCATTAGAACTCTGGGCGTAGGACTCAATGAACACAAGAAGGACTGTACATGTACACCACGAATGCACACATTACCCCAAAGAAGAATTTACGGGTTTTATCGAGACATGAAGTTGCACAAATATGTGATATCAACAGTCGAACCTATGAGCTTTTTAGACGCTGCGCGTTTGCAGTATTAAATTGCGGTAGTAAATCTGACGATTATTTATCATCGATTGAACAATTTCGTGATTTTGATATTCGAGTCAATCAAGAAGACCGGGGGATTACACTCGACGTCAAAAGGGCTCCCTCTCATGCATTTGTCGACGGTGAAATTATCCGAGGCATCAGAGAACATTTATTTTCTGTTTTACGCGATATTCTTTATACCGAAGACTCCGTTAACCAAAGCCAACGCTTTGATTTAAGCAGTAGCGAAGACATTACCAACGCGACGTTTCATATTTTACGTAATGCCAATTTATTACAACCTGATTATGTGCCCCGCCTAGTGGTTTGCTGGGGTGGCCACTCTATTCCTCGTCATGAATATGAGTATACCAAAAAGGTTGGGTACGAATTAGGCTTGCGGGGTTTAGACGTTGGCACAGGCTGTGGTCCTGGTGCCATGAAAGGCCCAATGAAAGGGGCAACCATTGGCCATGCGAAACAGCACATAAAAACAGGTCGATACATTGGTATTACTGAACCTGGAATCATCGCGGCTGAAGCACCCAATCCCATCGTTAATGAATTGGTTATTTTACCTGACATTGAAAAACGTCTTGAAAGCTTTATCCGTTTATCTCATGGCATTATCGTTTTTCCTGGTGGCCCTGGCACACTTGAGGAAATACTCTATCTTTTGGGTATTTTATTGCACCCTAGTAATATCGACATACCCTTCCCTGTAATATTAACCGGCCCCGCTGAAAGTGCCGAATACTTTGATCAGGTAAATGATTTTATTGGCCTAACACTCGGTAAAAAAGCACAACAACGCTATGACATTGTGATTGATGACCCGGCGAGAGTTGCAAAGAAGATGAAGTCTGGCCTCGTCGACGTTTTAGATTATCGAAAAGCTACTAACGATGCGTTCTTTTTTAACTGGGGCATTACTATTGCTCAAAGTTTTCAGCAACCTTTTGAACCTACCCATGAAAACATGGCAGCGTTAGAAATTTCTAAATCGATGCCCATACACGAACTAGCAGCGAATCTAAGGCGTGCGTTCTCTGGCATCGTGGCTGGTAATGTAAAAGAAGAAGGTATTATGGCGGTTAAAAAACACGGTGCATTTCAGATCAATGGCGACGCCGATATCATGCATTCAATGGATGAGTTATTAACCCAAATGGCTAATCAGGGGCGAATGAAAATCGCGGGTGAATACATTCCCTGCTATGAGCTTGTAAAGTAAGCACCCTAATTAGACAGCTTGGTTTTTGAGCTGTCTACTTTTGGTATTTTTATACTCATTAAACACATGGCAATAATGACACTAGACGCCATAAGAACTTGCCACTCAATAACATCAAATTGAAAGGTATAACGCAGCAGCGCCAGTAGACCAAAATAACTCACGACTGATAACTGTAACCATGGCCCTAACTCAAAGGGTAAGCAATCAAGCTTTATATAATTCATCCTTACACTTTTAGCAAGCCACAAGCTTAAACTTGCAAATAACAGTACGACAAAACCAACGATTAAAAATGATACCCATACCCAATACTCTGGCCAATTAACTACCTGAGCAGACTTTGCCGGACCAGACCAGAGTGCGTCCCAACTGACGGCTAAAATCAACGCAAAATTAACCATTAAGCTGGGAGCAGAGTTATCCTGCATATTTATAAGTTCTTCTTTCACAAAATAAGCAATAAATAAAAAAGCGAGAATGCCTACCAAGGGTGTAATAAGAGGCAGTACGCTAA
>JBNMOT010000117.1:0-10617 GCA_051275515.1 Oleispira sp.
GCAAAATTAACCATTAAGCTGGGAGCAGAGTTATCCTGCATATTTATAAGTTCTTCTTTCACAAAATAAGCAATAAATAAAAAAGCGAGAATGCCTACCAAGGGTGTAATAAGAGGCAGTACGCTAATGCTAAAATACGCAATCAAATATCCTGCCATGGGAAATAACGTATGCGTTAACGTAACCCCTAACAACCACAAGCTGATTGTTCTTATATCTTTCATGCTAGAAGCACGTACAAGGGTCGCCAGAGCAACATCAATACCAATCCCAAGCCCCATTAATATGCAAGCAAAGAGGATATCAATCATTGTAAATTCCAGTTGAGGCGAATATCCCAAGAGTAACGGTGTTGTTCTTTAAGGGGCATCGTCTCTTCAACTTTTTTCAATACATTTTTAGCCGGTTTCAATACGGCATCACGCCCAAAAATATAACTTTGTTCAGCGACTATTAATTTATACGTTTTATTTAATGCAAGCGCTCGCTCTTTAGAAGGGGTGATCAAAGGATAAATAGACGCTAATGCTTCGACCGCTTCTTTATTAACTTGGCCATCATCATGAAACCAGCGAGTTAACATTTCACTGTTCTGCCTAAATTCATCACCTCCTCCTACGCGTTGAAAATAAGTAAGATACTCTCCATATTGATCTCCATATTGTTCTCCATGCTGAACTCCTTTTTCATTCCCTTTAGAGCTCTTTTCTGAAGAAACAATAATGTTGGGAACATCCGTTATTTTTGTTAAATCAATATATCCCCAGCCCTGACGACCTTCTAACTTACGAGAAAATGAAAATACTTGATCAATCGTACTGCCCAATGTTTTATGACAACCATTACAAGAAGCCATTTCCTGTTTATTCTGTTGACGCAGCTCGCCTTTTTTATTTTCAATGTAGCCATTAAGAATCCAACCAAATCCATTATCAATACCGCGATCACCAATATTTATTGTTTGGGGAAGCTGGCCTAATATTTTTTCTTTTGCTTCAATAAAATAGGAACTTTTCAACGCTGAAATTGATTTAAACTTGGCTTTTTTCATGTAACGAACTTCTTTCATTCTAGGCGCATTATAGATGCTCTCATCTTCATTAATGCCTAAGTAACGTACGGTATGCAAAAACTCCGTACCTTTTGGATACAGCATATACTCTATATTGATATTACTGGCATCACCCAAATAGACATGCGGATTATTGGCCTGATCTTCTTTTTGCGTTTGCTTAATAGACTGTTCTAATAGTGCTAAGTTTTGTAAATATAAGGCTTCAGAATATTGCCCTTCTAACTCTCTGAACTCTTTGGGTAGGCGTATCATTGCGTCCCCAGTAGAGCCATTAGTAGGCCAGAAGCTACTGGGCAGTGGCTTGTAATTATAAGCAATCCAATGAGACCCATCTTTGGCAATACCGTTTTCATAGAATGCTTTTTTTGGATAAGCCAAATTTTTTATTTCAGGCATTTCGCCTTTCCAGCTGGAGTCATTATTTAAGCGTTTAATAAAAGAAGAATAGTTGTCTTGGGAAACCCAATTCATTATTGTTTGATCATCGATTGCATCAATTTCTTTACTGCGGTCTTTAAATAGATTTTTCCAACTGTTCGTCATACCTTCATCAGAGAACTCATAATTTCCCTGAAGACTGCCGTCTTTAACAAAGTTAGGTCTTAAAGGATCGGTATAGGTTTGATGACAGACATAGCAAGGATTTTTATCACCGTCTGTTTTTGTATAACATTGCGGTGGAATAACCGATTCAGCGTTGTACGTTTCATCATGTTCTAAATACGCTAATGCAGGTATTCCATCTCTCGACAAAGAGCTTTCTATTACCTTGGGCTCTTTTTCCTGATGATTATAATCAGAGCAGGCACTCGTAAAAGATATCGCAATGATGGGCATAAAGAGTACACGAACGGAAAACACTATTTGGCTCACAGGTTTCATACTTCTGCCCAGTCATATTTTTTTGATGACTAATTTATAAAGCATTTATGTGACAGAAATATATCAATCGATGTTTTAAGCAAAAATGAACTTATTTTTTATTGGTCATAAAAAAAGGAAGAAGGTGACCCTTCTTCCTTTTAATGACGCTTCATCTAATCACTAAAATATTTTAATTCCTAGCGAGGGTCATACATCCATAATGTATTATTTTCTTGAAAACCATCTTCTCCAAGAAGAATACGACCATCTTTCATAACCACAACGTTATCTGGTTGCGATAAATTATTGACATCACAACGTTCTGCGCCATCCAAAGAGCTACGGTAAGTAGCCCCCATAATGACAGGCTCGATACGAGTAAGGCTATAATCACTTTCGATCTTGGCGCGATATACTCCACCGCAATCTTTTACGCGACTGGATAACTGTATATCTCCCTCATCGTCAATCATGGTGTTATCTAAATCTGCAATAGCCAAATACATATAAGCAGCCGTTACCACTTCGTCTGCAACTTTATCAACACCTGTAACCGCTTCTTCAACACGATCTTGATGAATTGATATGCCTTCAAGTTTGCGCCATTCAGCGGTAGCGCCTAGTTGACGAGCTGCTTGACGAGATTCTAGGAAGGCTGAGCGATCATCCATTGACTGACCTGCGGTAACTTTACCGCCACCATTCTCCAATGTGGGATAGTTAACACCTGGTTGACGACCGGCTGTAACCCAGCCTGCCCAAGCTTCTACGTCGGCCAATGTCATGTAGCTTGATTCGCCTTCAACAAATTGATCTGTACCAATGTCATCGAACTCGTTAATCCAACTACCGATTTCAGCATTATTGCCTGACGCTAATTCAACCCAAGTAACATCGAAACCGGTTACCGCTGGATCGTTTAAACCGGCGTCTTGCTGAAGCCTAGCTCCGTATAAAGTGCCAGCTGATAAATCATCCACGTTATCTGCAACAAACTTAAATAATACGCCTCCCGTATCATCTTGCGATGAATAAACAGTTTTACGGTCAGGCATCACTACCGAATTTTCATGTTCGTAACGACCAATAGTAAAATGTTTTATCGGTACGGGAGCAGCAGATTCAGGATCCGTTATTTCTACGATATAGCCATAATCATAAGGATTGCTTGCATTATCGGATAATGCCCACATACCGGCTAACAAAGCATCATCAGCAATTTGAGCAGGACTGTTCCAACTGGGGTTTGTTGTTGAATCCACCGACGTATTAACAACCCATTCTTCTGACGTTAAGGGCGTATTCCAAGGAGATACTGAACCAAAGCAATTAGCACCCGTTCCATTAACGCTCGCAAAATCAACCATCATTGCATCTAAAACACCCCAGTTACCCTGAGCATCTTTTGCAATATTCATCCGGCTCATGCCACCTGGGTAAAGCTCCCAGTTGGTGAAGAGATAACCTTTACCCGGACCCGTTGCAATAAAACCGTTAAAGTCTGGCATGTTATTTTCAAAAATTTTGGTATCGCCCGCCAAGTTATAAATAGTACCTAAACCATTTTCTAACTTACCACCCAGCGTTGAAGCGCTTTGTCCCAGAACTTTATATTGTCCATAAGCGGTTTGAACAGTTTGGCGTTCGTAATCACTTTTTGGCACAGGCAGATTGATCAAGGCATTAGGTAAATTATTAAAGTTGATACCTTCAATAACACCCACGGTTCCCGTGTTATAAGGAACAGCATTACCGTCGGTTTCAATATTACTGTCAGCAGGGTGCTGGGCGTTGAAGAATAAATCACCCTCTGACGTTAAGAATATACCGGTGACTTCTGCCCCTGTCGGTACAGTGGCCATTCTGGTTAAGCCTTCGATTGGATTACCGGTCGTTGTCGCATCCTGCCCATCAGAGCCGCTAGTACCATCAGAGCCGCTAGTACCATCAGTTCCCTCATTGCCGTTCAGTCCAGCGATCCCTTGCTCACCAATCGTGCCTGGTGAACCTGAAATACCCGCGTCACTATTAGAACTGTCTGAGTCTGCACCGCAAGCAGCAAGCATACTGGTTGTTATCGCAAGTAATACAGCCTTGGATAGACCGTTTTTCTGAAGGATTCTCATAATCTATTCTCTCTCGATTGTTATAAATCAATGAATGAAGAGCACAGACTAGCTGAAGAAAATGACAAATTTAATAAGATTAAATGACACTTTAATGTCATCTAACTTTAAATAATCTACCTGGAAGTTTTCTGTCGGGGATTTATTATGATGATGAGGATACCGGCTAATAACGTTTTATAAAGATCACTATACGACGATTATCTTCACGCTGCTGATCGAGAGGTAGGTTTTGATTATTGTCTTTGGGACGACTGTCGGCATAACCCGCTGCCTTTAATCGTTCTTTGTCTATTCCTTGAGTCAATAAATATTTAACGACATTAATCGCTCGAACAGACGACAACTCCCAATTGGAAGGGAATTTCTCAGTATTGATCGGCAGGTCATCGGTATGGCCTTCAACTTCGACCGTATGAGTGTTATGACTGGTCTCACGTATGACTTGAGTGACTTGTTCTAGCGTTGCAATTGCATCTGATTTTATGTCCGCAGAACCCGATTTATACAGTGCAACATTGGCAAACTCTATCTTCACGCCCTTTGTATCTAACGTCACCGAGATCTGATCTTGCAAATTATTATTGTCTATTAATGATTCCAACCCTTTTTTAATATCGGTAAAAGGTGTGGGCGGTGTTTCACCTGTCATCATTTCGGACAGCCCTTCTTGCAGCGCTTCAATTTTTCCTTGGTTTAAATCTGATACCGATAGAATCATGACAAAGAACGCAAGCAACAAGGTAATGGCATCGGAATAAGTGATTAGCCAAGAGCTGGATGAGTCTTCAAAATTAGGGCGGCGGCGCCTTAAACTTCGATGTTTATGGGAAACCGATTCTGACATTACAGCTCCTCTTCTATCGGCTGATAACGAGCGCTTGGCTTAAGGTAAGCATTCAACCGATCCTGCATATATAATCCGTCACGTTTCTCGGCTAATAATACAAACCCTTCAATGATCATTTGATCACGAAAATACCACGTCTCTTGTTTTTCAGTGACTTGATTTGCAGCGGGCTTAAAAAGAATATTCGCCAAAACAACACCATATAACGTTGTAATTAATGCCAATGCTAAACCCTTACCCAAGGCTGCCATATCACCATTCATATTATCGAGCATGATAATCAAGCCAATAATAGTACCGACCATACCAAAGCCGGGCGCATAGACAGCCATCGTATTTAATACTTTTGATTCTAAGGTCATCCGTTGCCAAGAGGCATCCATATCGTCGGTTAATATAGTACGGATGTCATGGTTTTTATAACCATTACTCAATAAATCCATTCCGTGTGCTAAAAATAGATCTTTACGCTCTTTATCGGTGAGCGAAGCTTCTAACCCTGCAATTCCCTGTTGGCGATAGATCTGCCCCCATTCGATAAAACGTTGCACATGCAAACGTAAATGCTTCGTGCCCGTAGGCGCATGAAAGAAAGTAGCAAACAATGCTTTCACTGCTTTGAGTACATCCGCAGTGGTATAGCTAATGAGAGATGCCCCAAATGTGCTTCCCGCGACTAATGCAAAGCTCGACACACTAATAAACATTAAATAATTATTGGTGCTCGATACAATGGCATAAATAAAGAGACCAATAGCAACGCTTATGCCCACCAGTGTGCTGAACGAAAATCGATTCATAGAAGGTCCTTAACTTGGGTTAGCAACAGCGATCAACTCTTCCATGGAAAAGCGCCCTGATTTTAAGACTTCACGCATTTTAGCCACGACTTGGTTTCTAGCATGTTCTATTTTTTCTTGTGCTGCTTGGCCTTCTTGTATTTTTAGTTCGGCGATAACAGACGAGCGCAGTTTTACCGGTAAGCCCGTTAAAACGTGACGTTTAAATTCAGTGGGAGTATTGCATAGCGAAAGGGCCATCTCGGTGCGATCGATATCTCTTAATTCATTTGCAATCACTCGTTCAGGCGTCCTCATCAAGTCAGCATAGGTGTAATATACTTGGCGCAATCGATAATAAGTTTCGGGCTTATCAGCTTTTAATGTTTTAAGTAAGCGAGTTTCTTCACCACTGCTCATCGTATCCAACATATTAATTAGTACCGATAAGCCATTCGCTGAGACATTTTCAAAACTGGGAACATTCAATGATTTCTGCGCTAACCGATCGGCAACATCTTTAAACGTCGATACCGGTAACGTTTCAAATTCTCCAAGTTCATAAGCGACGGCAGACTGCTCACGACCTTCTAATCGCTGCACTAGGCTAGCCGCTCTTTTGGCAGGAACCTGCGATAAAACTAAGGCCTTAATGCGAGTCTCTTCTTGTTTAATTAAATACAATACTTGAGAGTCGTTTAATTTTTCTAAGAACGCAAAAGGAGCATTACCGGTTTCATCATCACTTAATGCTTTTAACATTTCATGACGTAGGTTGTTTAAGTGAGTGAGTTTTTGTTCGCTATCTAATGACTGCTTATCAACTTGTTCAGCTAAAGCTTCAATATCAGAGTTAGGTATTTTTGGACACAAGCTGCGAAATAAGCCCTTGCCTAACACGTCATACAGCGCTGCTACAGTATGGCTATTACCACCGTTTAACTGTTCATGAACACGCTGCTGAAATAAATGAGGCTGACCTAATCCAATCGTCACCAGCTCTTGGCGTATTTCATTGAGTTGACGGCGCTTATCATGACCATCATTTTCTGAATGCTCAACGGGAGCCATCTCAACAGCCGCGGGTACCGTTAGGCTATCAAAATTATTAGCCCTTCGCTGACCCTCTTTTAAGTTATCGCCTAAGCGCTTGTTAAATAAGTAGAGCGAGAGTAATAATAAAAACATCATAAAACCAAAGCTAGCTAACATGATCCAGCCCTGATATTGTTGCCAACCCTCCAGTACAACATCTTTTTTATTGACGTCTTTAAACTCTGTTCGAACAATACTTAACGAGTCTCCTCGCAATTCGTTCAGTCGAGCTTTGCGAGTAATTAAATTACGAATGAATTCTATTTGATCATCTTTTAAGCTTTTATCTAATACGACGGTTATAGTCAGTTTATTAATAGAATTTCGATAACCTAATGTTTTTTCTTTAATTTTTTCGATCTGTTTTTCAGCTTCCTGTCGCAGCTTTTCGGCATAACTGAGCGCTTGCTGACGTTCACTCTCTAACTGCTGCACGCGACCTTTTAGTGCATTAACTTCAATTCGATTATCTTCGAAAATTGGTAAGTCGCTTGTAGGAAGACCTGGTAATGTTTCTTCAATTTCTTGAGCACGATAACCTACTGATGCTGGCAAAGGCTGCGAAGTAAATACAGGACGTTCAGGGATATTTTTAGTCGCTGAAGTTGATCTTTCTTTTACGATGGTACGAGTTTTTTTGAGTTCTGCTTCCACATGAATAATAAATCGATTATTGCCTAAATAGGCTTGTAAGTCTCGATTCAAACGGGCTTCCATCTCATCTTTAAAGCGAACTTCTTCGATTTCATCTTTTTTAGCGGGTACTTCAAATGTTTTTCCAGTCTCTGCATAGGCATTTATCGCAGGATAAATCACAGAACATATTAGACACAGCTTGATGGCATATTGTATTAATAATTTCATATTTAATTCCTTTACTTCAAGCGCGCCAAACTGGTTCTGACTTGTTCCATCGTCGGATCAAGTGCTAACGCTTGCTGCCAGCTCAATTTTGCCTCATCAGTTAAGCCCATTTTGTAATAAATACTGCCTTTTAATGCGTGTGTTTGAGCAGAATCAGGGACCAGCTCTAGAGCTTTATTGGTTTCATCTAGTGATTTCCAGTACTGTTTTTTATAGAACAACGATTGAGCACTAAAAATATGCTTAGTCGAGGCTTGAAAGTCTTGAATTTTCTTTTGCTCTATTAACTCTCCACGTTCATCAAATTCTGCATGATGAAGAGCTGCTTTATCATCATCCAAACTGGCAAGAACCTGCTTGTTTTGTTCAGCAATTTCTTTGGCACTTTTTTGTAGCGATGTTTGCATCACATTGCCACCAGCACCCAGTGACAGGGGTAGTTTCATACTAAAACTGACATCACTGTCTCCAGCATCTAACGTCAGTAACACATCAAATCCCGGGCCATAACGATGAATATGCATTAATCCATGACTTTTTTTTGCTAGATCAGCGACTTGCTTGCGCTTCTCTATCGCCTCAAGTGAGATTTCAGCAGACACTTCTGTACCTTCCTCTCCAGTCTCCGCTACTTCAGACTCGCTCTCAATATATTCAGTGAGTGTTCGATGTGGTTTACCCGTTGAACAAGCACTAAGAAGTACCACTAATAATACGAGGGTTAAATGTGTCATAATTTTTCCTTAGAAACGTACGCCGAGAGTTAAGTCATAACTTGCACCACCAAAAGTGCCTATCTCTTTAAACGCAGGATCTTCTTTCCACCTAACATCTATTTCTTGCATATAGATCACCCCAAGATCCATAAAACCATCTTTAAAGAAAGGGAATTCAAAACCGAAACGGAAGATTAAACTATTAGCATCGTTTAAAAATGTCTGCCCCATACCAAGGTAAACTTTGGTATCCAATACATCGTCTAATGCTGGAATATCCGCAATAATTCGGCCTTCTAAGTTATAGCCACTCAGATTAAATGCTTCTTCAGAAGAGAAATTAGTAAAGTATTCAAAGCCCAAGCTGTATTCAATATCTTCGTTTAACGCCGTACCTTCTCGTCGGCGTACACCAAACACAGTGGCGCCACTTAGTGCAGTATCTCCAGTCGAACTGCTACTTTCACGCTTACCTTTTAATCCCCAGGCACTCACGACAAATTCATACTTAACGGTCTCAAAATTATCATCTTCAGCTTCTTTAGTGGTTTTCTTAGAATATTCTTTTAACCATAGAAGCTTGTTATTTTTACCATCGATCAGACGCAAATTAATGGTGAATTTAGTGTCATGAACGGAAGCACTCCAAAACATAAAAGCATCAGTGCGCACTTGCTTTGATAAGGCTCTTAACTCTTGGTTATTTTCAGCTGCTTGAGATATTTTCAATTCGTCAACGGCCATAACAACTTTAGTCGTTCGACATTCAAGGCACTGTATAACCTCAAAACGACCCTCTTCAATTAGGCGACCCATGAGTTTATTCTCAATCATCTGATGCACTTGCTTGGGGATAAAACGATGCAATCGATCGCCGTTATGATAAAGAGCAATGCGCTGAATGCCCTGATCGAGATCCATTAACTCTTCTAAAACCAGAGTTTTATCGTCGTCTAACAATTGGCTAAAGCCTGTGTATATCGTTGGTGGTGGCTCAACCATTTCGGGTAAAGCAGACTCAGCTGCCTGAACATAATTCAGTAACAACAATAAACCGATACATAGTATTTTAATATTTATAACAACCATTAACATTCCTTAGTCCTGGAATCTTTTCCAGATTCATGACGTCAGCATAGTTCAGATATTTAGACTTGCAGGAAGATCTAAAAAATGTTGCTATGTTTTTCTTATAACGGAGATTTTATGAAGTCATTGATTCAATTAGTTTTTTATTTTTACTTGAACCGTTATGCAGTCACTTACTTTTTTTCCGAAGACAATTATTTAGCTATAATTTAAAAATAATTTAGCATTAACTTACCTTTAGCAATTAAGGGATGATACCCATGGCAGTTTTTATTTTTTACGTCTTAAAAATTACATAAATGCGGCGAAAAAATGTCAAGCGGATATCGATTTTTTACCATGATCACCAAGTTGTAGCCGAACGGAAATTACACAATTTCCAACGGCATTTCATTTTAAAAATAAAGTAAACGTTAAATAATTAGGCTAGGAAAGGCGTTCAATGGTGCTCGACTATATTGGCATTAGCTAGTAAACGAGAGTACTAGTAAACGAGAGTGCCAATGAACTTGAATGTTATTAAGTAGCGTTTAATTCATTTGATAGCTGGGCTAGTTTGATATCAAGGTCACTTATGCCTTTGGCAGTATGAGTCCACCAATGCAGTGTCACTTTTCCCCATTCAGAAATAATCACCGGATGATGATTGTGTAACTCTGCTAATTCTGCGATCTCATTGCTAAAATGCATGGCTGTCACAAAGTTCTTATATATAAATGATTTAACCAGTCTCTCTATCCCTTCAATGCTAACGACCTGCCAGCCGTCTGGAATATCTTGCAGAGAAAGATCGTCGAGTTTCTTAGCATCACAAACCATAATTAATACCTAATAGCATGATTAAGCCGATTAATTCATTCGGCATTTATAGAATCAGCATGGCTGTATCCGTTATTAATAAGATACATTAACGAATACTCTTAATACACGGATATAAAAAAGCCGAACGTATGTTTCCATAAATTCGGCTTTTAAAGACATTAAAACGATTGAAAATTAATCAATTTGCTTCGCTGCAATTTTAGCCTTCCATTCTTGCGGTCCCGTAATGTGTACTGATGATCCCCGACAATCGACTGCCACGGTGACGGGCATATCAACCACGTCAAATTCGTAGATAGCTTCCATACCCAGATCAGCAAAACCGACGACTTCAGCG
>JBNMOT010000118.1:0-10565 GCA_051275515.1 Oleispira sp.
GGGCATCTTTAACCGCGCGAATAGCAGCCGTTCTTTCTGCAAGCTTGATCAAAGCAACCCGCACATCATCAATCACAGAGACCAGCATTTTACGCAGATTATCCACCTGAGCTTCGCGCTGACCTAATACGGGCTCTTCTGAGGTATTTTGAATGGCGTTAATCGCAGCCATGCGTAAAACCCCTTCGATAAGGGTTGCAACTTCATCATCAAAATCTTTTCGGACCTGCGCAAGAGACAGTCGTCCTTCACGCACAGCACGGTATAAAATTGCGGCTAAGATCGAGGCTTCATCAAGCTGGAGCTCCGCTAAGATCTGCGCCATTTCCAAACCCATTTGGGCACTATCAATGGTCCAGTAGGTGCTGTTTTCGACCGCATTCTCAGCAATAATTTTAGCCACAACGAGTGCGTGGCGGACCTTCTCAGGCTCTAAAATGTCAACTTCTGTACAGATCTTGTCTAACCAAGCATCAACGTTTATTTTACCGTCGTGCTTAAGGGGCTGATCATCTCTTACTTTTACCACGAGATGCTCCTTTCTCTTTGACTTTGCTCTGAGTTTTAGCTCGAGTTTGCAATTTGTCGTTCATCATTTTTTTACGACCCTGACTGCTTTTATTCTTAGGCACCAATAACACCATAGTTTCAATGTGATGGGTATGAGGAAACATGTCTAGAATTGTAATTCGTTCAACCTCAAAATCATCACTCAGCGTGTTCAAATCTCGTGCCAATGTCGCAGGATCGCAGGAAACATAGACCATGCGCTTTGCTGTGCGCTTTATTAACTCAGCCATACATGCGCTAGCACCGGCACGCGGCGGATCTAACAAAACATAATCAGGATTAGGCAAATTACTTAAGCTGTCGCTATTGGACAAGTCAGCCTTGTGCGCAATGAGACCACGCTCACTCTTATTTGTTAGGGCTGAGTCATCTGTGCACAAACGTTGGGCATGTTGTTCAATCGCCCGCACCATTTCATCGCTCACCTCCACCGCATCAACAATGGCGTCTTGAGCTAATGGCACAGAAAAATTACCGTGGCCTGCAAACAGATCCCACACATGAGAACCTGCTTCTGGAGCCAACCAAGCTTTGGCTTTGGCCACCATTAATTGATTAATGGTATTATTCACTTGCACAAAGTAATCAGGATGAATGGTTAAGTCGTGACCCAATACCGTGTGAGAGAGGGGGCTTATGACCTCGTTAACGGCTTCTAATGGCTGCTCATCATCAGGTCGAATATAGAGATCGATATTTAATTCAGTTGCCCAGTTTTGCAAGCGTTTATGGTCATCTTTAGTGACTTTTTTAAGGACTCTAAACACCAATACCAGGCGCTCGCTGGCTTGTAATACTTCAATATGGGTAAATCGAGCGATACCTTCCAGCTGAGCTAAACGCCCACGCCAAGCTTTCCAATCTAACGCGACGTGTTCAACCAGTACGGGGCACATATCAATATTAGTTAGGTGCTTGCTTTGGCTTTCACGAAAACCAATGGAGACCTCTTGATTCGATTTATTATAACGAATACCTAAACGTGCACGTCGGCGATAATGCCATTGCTGATCCTTAGCAATGAGAGGGGCATCCCAATGTTTGATTTCAATACCCTGACGGCTAAGCTCACGAGCGACTCTCTGCTGCTTAAAAACAACTTGCTGGTCATACGCAAGATGCTGTAAGTCACACCCACCACAACGCTTATAGTGAACACAGGGAGGTTCAATACGATGTTCACTCGCGTGTTCAATAGACACTAGACGGCAATACCAAATTTTACGCTTGCGCTCAAGCATCTCAGCAACGACCGTTTCACCCGGTAAAGCTCCAGGTATGAAATACACATCGCGCCCTGAGCGAGCGATGCCATGTCCATCTGATGCGAGGTCATGCACGGTTAATGTCAGTATTTTATTCACGGTGGCCTACAAAATTAAGCATTTGCGGTAAGATGGGGGCAATTATAATGAATTCAATCGCCCTTACTCTTTTAACACCGCCCATTAAATGTACGGGTCTAAAAAACGACCTAGGCACATTGCTAAGCAAAAACACCGGTTGATAGGTAGCGATCTCCACGATCGCATATGATAGCGACAATCGTTGCATTTTCTACCTGCGCACTCAATTGTAGAGCACCGGCAACCGAACCACCCGAAGATACCCCCGCAAAAATCCCTTCTTTGGTCGCCAGCGCTTTCATCGTCTGCTCGGCCTCTTGCTGGTCAATATCAATAATTTGGTCAACACGACTCGCATCAAAAATGCTCGGCATATACTTCTCAGGCCAACGACGAATACCCGGAATGCTGGCACCTTCTTTAGGCTGTAAACCGACAATTTGAATCTCGTTGTTTTGCTCTTTTAAATAACGCGATGTCCCCATAATAGTGCCCGTAGTGCCCATTGAACTGACAAAATGAGTTACTTGGCCTTGAGTTTGCTGCCAGATTTCAGGGCCTGTCGTCTCGTAATGCGCTAAAGGGTTGTCAGCGTTAGCAAACTGATTGAGCACCTTTCCCTTACCGTCAGCTTCCATAGACATTGCCAGATCACGTGCGCCTTCCATGCTTTGTTCTTTAGTCACCAAGATCAATTCAGCCCCATACGCTTGCATCGCCCAGCGTCGCTCCATACTGAGGTTATCAGGCATGATTAAGATCATACGGTAACCTTTTATGGCAGCAACCATGGCTAAAGCAATCCCCGTATTACCGCTGGTTGCTTCAATGAGGGTATCCCCCTTTTGGATATAACCTCTTTGTTCAGCGTTTACAATCATACTCAACGCGGCCCGATCTTTAACCGATCCTGCAGGGTTGTTACCTTCTAGTTTCAACAAAATTGTATTGCTACTGCCTTCATTCAGGCGCTGCAAAAGAACTAAAGGCGTCTGACCAATGCACGCATCAATAGTTGGGTATACAATGTGGCTCACAAGTGCATCCTATTGTTAACAAATAACGACAATATTAAATTACATATAACTAAAGCAATAGATTCTAATCCTGATTCTATATGAATTGTAATATCGATTCGCAATTTACTTATACTCAATCGTTTCACTATAAGTCTGGCCTGTCATTTTAATCATAATAACAAGAGCTATTTAAAGATGAAAATAATATGAAAAACTGGAAACTACAAAATCGAATTCTTGCCTTGGTATTATTACCCGGTCTTATCGTATCGTTATTTTTAGGTGGTTTTTTCATCATCCAACACATGAGCGACCTCGACCTTTTGCTACAAGAGCGTGGATTAGCCATTGCTAAACAGGCCGCTCCTACCAGTGAGCATGGTGTTGTTTCAGGTAATAATCGATTATTACAAAATTTAACCAATAACTTATTAGAAGAACGTGATCTTCGCGCTGCCAGAATTCTCAATAAAGACGGTAAAGTTCTGGCCTATGCAGGACCCAAGATGATCACCAAATTCATTGGTAATACCCAATTCAAGTATGGGCAGCTTCAGCTTTCGATAACGGATAGCAGCATTCGTATTAAAGCGCCGATATTTACTCAAAATATCGATTTGGTCGAAGACATTTCTGAACCGATCTATCAACAACAGAATATTGATGCCGACTTATTGGGTTGGATTGAGATTGAGTTATCACTTGCTAATACTCAAATCGCAAAATATCAACATCTGGCAACGAGTATTACAACGGTATTAATAACGCTTATTTTATGCTTAATGCTAGCCATTAGAATGAGCCGCAATATATCACTTCCTATTCAATATATGGTGGACTGCGTAAAAGCCATTGGCGATGGAAAAATTGATGCCCGCGTTCATGTTAATAGTGGTGATGAATTTCAAACATTAGCCGCAGGCATCAATGCTATGGCGATTGCCATTCAACGAACAAAGACAGAGCACCAGCAAAACATTGAACAAGCCACTCACGATATTCGAGAGACGCTGGATAATATTGAGATTCAAAATATTGAATTAAACATCGCCCGCAAAGAAGCCTTAGAAGCAAGCCGTATAAAATCAGAATTTTTAACCAATATCAGTCACGAAATTCGCACGCCTTTAAATGGTATACTAGGTTTCACACGCATTTTATTAAAAGACCAAAGTGATCAAAGAAAAACCGATCATTTAAATACTATTGAAAAATCAGCCAATGGTTTGCTGACCATCATTAATGACATCTTGGATCTATCCAAAATTGATGCTGGCAAGCTGGTATTAGAAAACATCGATTTTAATGTGCGAGAAATACTTGAAGATGTATTAACCATTAATGCGCCTGAAGCGCATAAAAAATCACTCGAATTGGTTAGCCTGATCTATTCTGACGTTCCTCAGTTTTTAACCGGGGATCCTTTACGTATAAAACAAGTACTGACCAATTTAATTTCTAATGCCATAAAATTTACACCGCAAGGAAATATTACCGTGCGGGTGCTGATTGAAGATGAAAACGTGAATCAAGCCAGTGTGAAGTTTGAAATCACCGATACGGGTATCGGTTTAAGCAATGAACAGCAGAACAAACTTTTCCGCGCGTTTAGCCAAGCCGATTCAAGTACAACCCGTCAATTCGGTGGTACCGGCTTAGGATTAGTCATTAGTCAGCACTTAGTAAAAGCGATGCAAGGCGATATTAGCGTTGAGAGTGCTGAAGGCAAAGGATCCACCTTCTCTTTTTCAGTTACCTTAAAGAAGTCTGGTCAATACGCTCTGTCAATGGAAGAACTCGAAGGTCAGCAAATACTGCTTATGGAGTCATCATCGACGACTCGTTTAAGCATTACTCATTTATTAGAGCAGTGGCATGTTCGGTATAACGATACCGACAATAGCGATATTTTACTGCAATCTCTAATACGTAAACAACAGAATGGTGACCCCGCCGATGCCGTTATTATTGGATTGAGTCGCAAAGAACTGTACCACGCAAAAACGGCCAAATTATTTAAACAAGTAAACAGTTATAACATTCCCATTATCGCTTTGGTCAACAGCGCTATTTCAGAAGAGTTAGAATATGCGCAAACACTAGGAGCTTACCAAAGTTTATCTAAGCCTTTGCAAAGCCGTAAATTGTTTACTTCCCTCTGTGTGAGCTTGGACATTGAATTAAGTCCAAACAATAGTAATAACCAAAACCGCATTCAAGTGCCCGCCCCAACAATATTAGCCGTTGATGATAACGAAGCAAATTTAAAGCTGATCACCGTATTATTAGAAGACATGGGCATTAGGGTAATTGCCGCTGATTCGGGTCCACAAGCACTGTTAGAGCTTGAACAACATACTATCGATATGATCTTTATGGATATTCAAATGCCAGGTATGAATGGCTTAGAAGTCACACAGTTAATTCGCTTGAAAAAAACATCGAAAGAGCTGCCCATTATCGCGCTAACAGCACACGCTATTGCCGACGAGAAAGATAAAATACTGCAAGTAGGCATGAACGATTATCAAACTAAACCCATCAACAATGATCAGCTAATGCAGTGTATTGAACGCTGGACGGGGTTTCATTGCGACAGACATACTCATATTATTCTGCCACAAAAAATAAAACCTTATGCACAACGTACTTTAGACGACAGCATAACGGATGCAACGCTAAGCGAAAAAGATCCACAAGGGAGTTGTCTGATATTTGATCCGCAATACGCCATGCGATTAGCCAATAACAAACTAGACCTCGCCATTGACATGTTCAACATGCTACTCACAGGATTAACCGATGACTTGCCAGAGATACAGGGGTTATGGCAAGGACAACAGCAAGAACCCTTATTACAACATATACACAAAATACACGGTGCAACTCGCTATTGCGGCACACCCTGCTTAATGCATACGTTGGAACAATTAGAGACGGGGCTTAAAAACCAAGCGCTTGTAGATTGCGAAAACCTCTATCAAAAAGCAATAGAATCGATTATTCGTTTGCAGCAATGGGCACAAGAGAATCAATGGCGTGATGCATTAGAATTAGCAAAAAAAGAGCTGGTTTAATGCTAGCAAAAAGGCCAAAAAATAATACCTTGAAACGAATCCTTTAACTCAGCACAGCAAAAGCGAGAATCATCTCACCTTCGTCGCTTAGGCTGAGTAATACATGCTTGCCACCCATTGACTGAGCCCTGCTTAATGCTGCCCCTGAAAGCTCAACAATAGGCTTACCTAAGTCATCGGCGTAGATGTTGATATGCTGAAAACTAATACCTTGAGCGATGCCTGTACCCAGTGCTTTTGCGATGGCTTCTTTGGCGGCAAAACGTTTAGCCAAAAAGTTTACACTATGCGCTTTCTCGGCCCACAATAATAACTCTTGCGCAGTTAAGATTCTGCGCGCAAAACGTTCACCATGATGATCGATAACCTTAGCAATCCGGCGTTGATCTAATAAATCAGTACCGATACCTCTGGGTACTGACCCCTCTAGCACAAATCCGTTTGATGCTGTTTCTTTAGGCGCTATTTTGTTAGGCACTGTGCTGAGCCAAACGAATTAATTCACGCATTTCTTTCACGGCGTCTTTAAGGCCTACAAAGACCGCACGAGCAATGATGCTATGGCCAATGTTTAATTCATTAATACCTGGGATCGCAGCAATCGCCTCGACATTATGATAATGCAAACCATGCCCAGCATTCACAATAAGACCTTGCTCAAGTGCATAGGCAATACCTTCTTTTAATGTCGCCAGCTCTACCGCTTGCAACTGAGCCGTTTTGGCATCGGCATAAGCACCCGTATGAATTTCAATCGCAGGCGCACCACAACGAACGGCGGCATCAATTTGAGCTTTGTCAGCATCAATGAATAAAGAAGCCTGACTATTAATGGCCGCTAAACGATCACAGGCCGCTTTAATCGCGACTTCATTGCCGATGACATCCAACCCCCCCTCGGTGGTTAGCTCTTCTCGCTTTTCAGGAACCAAACAGCAATGTTCGGGTTCTACTTCTTCGGCCAGCTCAAGCATGGCCTCGGTCACCGCCATTTCAAGATTCATGTGCGTCGTTAATACTTCTTTTAATACATACACATCACGGGTTTGTATATGGCGTCGGTCTTCACGTGGGTGAATAGTAATACCGTCGGCACCCGCTTCTTCTGCAATCAAAGCCGCTTGAACAGGATCAGGGTAACGAGTGCCACGCGCTTGGCGCAACGTTGCCACATGATCAATATTTACCCCTAATAAAACTCGTGCTTTTGTCACAATCATCACCCTATTTATTTTGAAATTAATACGTATAAAGACAGTATTTGGTTTAAAGCTTCTGTATAAAAAACGGTTAATAAAAATTATTTCTGCGTACTACAGCTTTTTAAATAACTCTCGACTGGCAAGAGGCTTATCTCCCAACAAGGGATTTAGCGCAAGCCTAGCAATATGTTTTGCCACTTGCCAACTTAACTCATGTTGCCAGTCTTCAGCAGCGATGGCTAAAATTGCATGCCCTGGAAAGCCCTGCGGCCTTAGAGCACCATAAGCCTGTGCGGTGATGAGATTGAACCCTGAAGAGGGATCAAAACTGTAAAATTGATCCGATTGAATGTCTCGACATTCACTGTCTTGTTGCCAGTTATATTGATATCCCATCACCGCTAATAGATGAAATTCAAAGCGACGCAATAGCGGTTCTGACTGCATGTCATTTTCAAGCTGCAATAGCCCCTGCAAAGTTTGCTGGTAAACTTTATAGAGTTCTGGCTGTGGCTCATCTTTCCATGTTAAACGTATGATCAACTCATTCAAATAAAAACCACAGTATAAGTTCCTCCCCTTTAAAGACTGCCCTTTTATCAATGGCTCACTTAAAGACAATCCGCCTGCTGAAGATCCATTAGCGAATGAAGCTTTGGATGAATAAATGGGGGGATAAACAATGTCGACATGCTGGCTATATCTTAGATCACCACGACCAGAAAATTGCATTTGATAAGGGGTAAAAGGCTGTAAAGCAGGATTTTTTTTATTAACCCGATGTAGTATGGAAAAACGTCCTTGTTTTTCACAAAACAAATCAACAATTTGACTGTTCTCTCGGAACGGACGTCGATGCAAAACATAATAAGTAAGGTTCAAACTATTTTGCACTGATACGACCCGTATTCGTCACATTGAATGACTGTATTTAATCAAACCTTATTAATCTAAACCGTCGTAGCCAAGACTTTTGAGTGCTCGCTCGCTATCGGCCCAACCAGATTTCACTTTCACCCAAGTGTTAAGCATCACTTTGCACTCGAACATTTCTTCCATATCCAAACGAGCATCACGGCCAATTTGCTTAATACGGCCGCCTTTATCACCAATAATAATATGCTTTTGACTTTGACGATCAATCAAAATGGCCGCACTGATAACCAAAAGGCTATCTTCGTAACGAAACTCTTCGATCTCAACCGTCATAGAATAGGGCAGTTCGTCACCCAGCTGGCGCATAATTTTTTCGCGCACAAGCTCTGCCGCTAAAAATCGAGAGCTGCGATCAGTAATCTGATCTTCCGGATAAAAGTGAGCACCTTGCTTAATAAAACTCGCGATAATCGTTTCTAAGCGATCAACGTTATGGCCTGTTTTTGCACTCATCGGTACGATGTGAGCAAATTTGTACTTCTCATCTAGCTTCTGTAATGTTGGCAATAACGCTTCTTTATCCGCTAAAAAATCTACTTTATTGACGGCCAAGATCACGGGACACTTAACGTATTGCAAAGACTTTAAGACCAATTCGTCTTCACTTGTCCATTTAGTTCGATCGATCATAAAGACGATAGCATCAACGTCTTTCACGGCGGTCAGCGCCGCTTTATTCATGTAACGGTTTAAAGCTTTGTCATGATTTTCGTGCATACCAGGGGTATCGACGTAGACTACTTGCACATCATTTTCGGTTTTAATGCCCACTATTTTGTGGCGAGTGGTTTGCGGCTTACGCGAAGTAATGCTCAGCTTTTGACCCAAAATATAATTCAATAAAGTCGATTTTCCAACGTTTGGGCGACCAATAATGGCGACATAACCTGAACGTTCTGCTGTTTCATTTTCCATAAATCTATTCCTCACCGGGCTTAAGGCTAATGCCTAAAAATTTCAAAGCTTGTGCCGCTGCTTCTTGCTCGGCGATACGTCGACTGCCACCTTGCCCGACAATCTTTTTTTCTAAATCTTTGACCACACAACTCACTTTAAATAACTGTTCATGAGCACTGCCTTCAATATTTAACACATCGTATTTAGGCAAAGGAGCCTGTTTACCCTGCAAGAATTCTTGCAACTGTGTTTTAGGATCTTTCAAGGGATCATCAAGACTTAATGCTTTTAGTCTAGAATCATACCACTGCAAAATTTTACCTTTCACCGTGTCCATATTGGAATCAAGATAAATGGCACCAATAATTGCTTCAACCGTATCGGCTAAAATCGATTCACGACGATGGCCACCACTTTTCATTTCTCCTGAACCAAGGTGCAAAAAGTCGCCCAAGCAAAAATCTCGTGCCAGTTCGGCAAGGGTAACCCCTTTAACCATACGAGCTCGAAGACGGCTTAGTTTGCCTTCCTTTGCTTCTGGAAATTTTAAGAACAATGCTTCGGCAATTACTAAGTTAACAATAGAGTCTCCCAGAAATTCCAAACGTTCGTTATTTTTACCACCACAACTGCGATGTGTTAGTGCCAATTCGATTAACGAAGTATCACAAAAGGTGTAGTCAATACGCTGACTGAGCTTTAATAGAGGATTATTCACGGCTTAGTAACTGTACTCGTGATTAAAAGTTAACACGATATCAACATTACTCATCACATGATCACGACGCTCATAGTTCCAGATCAATTTGATCTCGCCCTTGCGCTTAGTAATAACCAACTCATGGGTCGGTATAGGTAACCGATTCATATCTAAACGGCTATTAAGTAACTTACGCACGTCTTTGACACTGCTATCACGATGAATAACGTCTGGTAGGTCATCTAAGATAGTGACCAAAATTCGATCATCCCAGTGCATACCGAAAATTCGCACAATAAAATTGAGTGAAAATCCCAACAGTATTAAGAAGGCCAGTATCGATATAAAGGAGACGCCTGTCTGTTTAGCTCGATAATTGTGCTGTAACATAATTAGTCATCCACCTTGAGAACTGCTAAGAAAGCTGACTGAGGAATTTCTACGTTACCAATCTGCTTCATTCGTTTTTTACCGTCTTTCTGTTTCTGCAACAGCTTCTTCTTACGGCTGATATCACCGCCATAACATTTGGCCGTTACATTTTTACGCATTGCTTTAATGTTAGTACGCGCAACAACTTGTGCGCCCATGGTGGCTTGAATTGCCACATCAAACATCTGACGAGGAATGAGCTCTTTCATTTTATCAGTCAACGCACGGCCACGACTGCGAACATTGTCGGTATGCAAGATAACTGCTAACGCATCAACACGCTCACCGTTAATAAGAATATCTAATCGCGTTAACGACGCAGGGGAAAAGTGACTAAAACTGTAATCGAGTGATGCAAAACCTCGACTGACCGATTTTAAGCGGTC
>JBNMOT010000119.1:0-10526 GCA_051275515.1 Oleispira sp.
ACAGTAGTCATGAAAAAAACTATACAAAATTATAATGTTGAAGAAACATCGCGGATAATCGAAATGGCCTGGGAGGATAGAACGCCTTTTGAAGCGATTGAGGGATTGTTTGGCATTAACTCTAATCAGCTCATAGACCTAATGCGCAGTGAACTTAAAATTGGATCCTTCAAAGTATGGCGAAAACGTATGCGAGGCAGGCAAACGAAACATCTTAGTTTGCGGCCTGAAGGAATCTTACGAGGTTATTGCAAGACACAATATAAACATAGCCGTGGTAAATAATGTTGATTGTTATTGGCGGCGCTTTACAATAGCCAAACTTAGCACCTACACAAAGTATTTATAGTTTACTTTCTGCTGATACAAGATGTCATCCAACACCTGTTAAATACCCTGGGATTGAAAGGTTTTAAAACCTCAGTGTATTTCGAGTTGGAAGGCGTGTCCGAGTTGCATACCAATCAGCAAAGACTCGATTATTTAGGGAATTAATTAGAAACTTGCAAGGCTGGTTATAGACGGTGAGCTGAAGTGTGAATGTTGGAGAAATCTACTCCCGCTGGGGCTGCTGCTGAGTACCGACCACGCTAGAAGTCATTACTTCCGAAATTATTTACACCTAATTATTCTGGATAAAATGACTGACAATAAAGCTCAGAAAAAGGAATTTGCCAACGTCACTCGTGCTTTCTCGCAAAAAAAGCTATAGAAAGGACAGTCAGCTATAGAAAGCAGCTATAGAAAGGACAGTCACTGCATAATTATAAAGTGGTGCGCCAAATAATTTTTTACCGGTATTTGTCCCTGCTAATGCTCGGCGTTTACATGTCGATGACGTAGTGTAGGATTAATGTCAGTTGGTAATTAACGGAGTCTAATCATGCAGAAATTAATGCTCATCCGATTATTGTGCAGGCTGGCCTGGAGGGCGATGTTGGCGCCTGTCCGTTATTTTTAGTAGAAAGTCTTCGATCAACCTCCATATAAAAGGGGAATTATAAAATGTCCTTAGAGCAAATATTTAGCCTGAGCGGCCTGATTGCTATGACCGGCTGGGCCGGTTTGGTACTGGCGCCGCGCTGGACTATAACGCGTGATTGGCTGGCCCCAGTAATTGCGCCTCTACTCATTGCCATGGTTTATGTGTGGTTGATGACGAGTAATAGTCGCCCCGAAGGTGGGGGCTTTGGTTCCCTGGAGGAAGTCACGCTTTTATTTTCAGATCCCCATTTGCTGCTGGCCGGCTGGATCCACTATTTAGCCTTTGACTTGTTTGTGGGGGCGTGGGAGGTTCGTGATGCCCAGCGTCAGGGTATTCATCATCTTTTGGTGATCCCTTGTTTGTTTGCAACCTTGATGGCAGGCCCCGGCGGCTTGGCGCTCTACTGGCTTATTCGTAGTGCGGTCATGATCATTAGGCGCCGAAGGCGTCAGGCAGCAGAGGCAGTGCTATGAAGGCTGAATCAAGTCTTAATTGGCCCACACTCAGTGAGCTAAAAGACAGCCAACCACTGTGGTATTACGCCGCCGGGTTTAACTTCGCGGTTTTGGCTTTTTGCCTTGTTGCCGGAATTTTTGATGAGAGAACATTAAATGGTGTGTCGGTGTGGAGCAAACCGGTAAAATTTGGCTTATCAATAGGGCTTTATTTCATCACGCTGGTTTGGTTTGCGACATTTCTTAGCAAGGAAACTTTGACCGGCACGGCCGGAAAAATTTTAGTGGCTATCCCCCTTATTTCCGGCATAACAGAGATGGTGTATATCGCCATTATGGCTAGTTTGGGTCAGGCATCACACTTCAATTTGTCGTCGGGCTTTACTTCAATCATGTACTCCGTAATGGGTGTGGGGGCCGCAGCCATGGTCCTCGTACTGCCGTGGCTGGGATACCTGATCGCGAGGCAGAACCCGATTACTGACCCGCTGATATTGGCGATTGTCGCGGGCCTGTGTATCACTTGCGTGTTGGGTGGCGGTTTCGGGAGTTATCTAGGTGGCCAGGATGGTCACTGGGTCAACGCGGCGCCTACCGATGCCAGTGGAGTTTGGTTGTTTAACTGGGCAACCGACGGTGGTGACCTGCGTGTGGCGCATTTCTTTGGTATGCATGCAATGCACGCTTTCCCCATTTTCGCCTTACTCTTGCCCAAAAACTGGGGACAGCCAACCAAGCTGCTTTTACTGAGTGGATTTATTGCTTTGTATACGGCGTTCACTGTTGTTACATTTATTCAGGCGCTCAATGGACAGGCATTTTTGCCTGGCTAAGTCGTCCATGTGACGGTTGGCGATGGAAGGCAGTGGGAAAACACTGCCATCAACTTGCGCTAACAATAAATCAGTGCTGTCGACAATCCTGGTTATATTTTCGCAGTTAAATAGTCGATTAATAGCTGCCGATGTCGCTGCTGAGAGCTTAGATTAAGGTGTGCATATCTGCCATGACTAATTGCTTTCCAGCCATTAATTACTGCAATGTTGTGGTGGTGATTTCCAGCTGCACTTTATCAACTGCCGATTCTTGCCCAAAAGTAGCATCGACGGATGGAGTTAAATAGTCTCTCATAATGAAACTCCCTTTGCTGTCGGTCTTGTGAATTCTTAGTGCATCGTTGCACTCATTAGATGAATTGTTGTGCTTGCAGTTACGCTGTGCGAGCAATTAGTATATTTATAGTAGTCGGAGGCCGCCTCAGCAGCTATGCGGCTTTGCCGTACTCCGGACGAATAGACGAATAGGGCGTTTGTTTCGCCTATACTATTAGGTCCGCTTTTTTCCGAAACTTACATCTTGTTTAGTTTCTTATTGCCACAAAGCGGAAGCTTTAACACTGCGTAGCAATGTCAATTTAAGGTCAGCTTTACAGCTTGAACTCATACGTCATAACGGTAATTCATCACACAGTTGAATACCTAACTTGTGGGCTGCTAGCTCATTGGTGTGTTTGCATCTGGCTTGTTAGTACACTAAAAACGTAGTGACAAACAACTTAATCCGCCATCCAGCTTCTGAAATTCAGACATCGCCAATTCGCGGGTTTTATAGCCTAATTGTTGAATTGCATGCAAGGCTTTAGGAAAACCTTTAGGCACAAGCACGGTGCCGTTTATCCATACGCTGTTTGCAGCATAATCTTCATCAGTGTCTATTTCAATGCGATTAAACTGAGTGAAATCAGTATGAGTATTCATCTCACCAAAGGTTAGCAAGTTATCATTCTCTAAATAACTTAACCCCGTTTTTAAATGCAACAATTCTGACATTTCAACCATAGAGCCAGATAAACCGTGCTTGACTAATATATCGATTAACTGAGCAGCGCCACTGGTATCCGTTCGATCTGACAAACCAATATAAAAATGATCACCCACCATCATAATATCGCCCGCTTCCACATGGCCTGTTAGATTAATGTATTCTAACTCGGGATAAAATGCTTTAATCGCCTCTTCAATGTGTTGAGTTTCTCCTCTACGACTGGCTGCGCCTGGATGCGTCACTATTGCACATTTAGGTGTCAGTAAGGCTACGTCCTCTACAAAACATGAATCGGGGTAATCATCTAGTGCAGGCAGTTCAGTAACTTGTAAGCCACACTCTTTAAGTGCGTTGATATAATCCTGATGCTGCTCACAAGCTAAGGCGTAATTTGGCTCGCCCCTATTTGCTTCGGTCAGTCCGTTGTGCATAGCTAAACAGGGTTTGCGCACAATTGCTCGTGTAAACATTTTAAATCCTTAAATTTATTGATATACAACCCAAGCCCCTATGATAGCCAATATTGAAAATAATGTGGCTAATATAGCGATGGTTAACTGAGTAATACTCATTTTTTGACCTTGTTTATGATCATTCCATTGCAGCTTTATACTTGCTAACCCTGTACCCAAATAAACAATTAACACAGCGAAGGTGGCGATAATTAGCAAGTATTCATAACTGCTGAGTAATGATTCACTGTTACTAAACAATAAAAATATGATGCCTAAAGAGCTTGAAAATAACAATGCGCGTACGGGGGTTCCTTGCGTATTTTGCCGACTAAAATATTTAGGAAATTTGCCGTCTCTTGCACCTGCGAGCATGATAGTACCAGTGATCATTATACATACATTCAAAGTGCCACTAATCGCAAATAAAGCACCTATCGTTATAATAATGGCGCCCGAGTTGCCAATAAGAAGTTGTGCAGCATCGGCAAAAGGCGAAGTAGATTGCTGTAGCTCAGCCAAGGGGATAATAGACATTAAGCCGTACATCGCGACCACGTATACAATAACGGCAGTAAAAGTCCCTAAAATAGAAGCTCTGGGAATAGTTTTTTTAGGATCAATCGTATCTTCTGAAGGCAGTGTCGCCGACTCAACACCAATAAATGCAAACATGATCAATAAACATAATCCCGCTACCATGTGAAATAATGAGTTGTTTTCTGGGTTAACTGCGGGGATTTCTTTTACCTCGCCAAACACGATGCCAGCGACACCTAGAAAGACCAAAGGCAAAATTTTAACCACAGTGGTGACGAGTTGCACCACACTTGCTTCTCGCATGCCACGAATGTTGATGGCGGTAAACAAAACAATAATACCAATGGCAAATACTGCACTGTATAGCGAGTTATTGTCGATAAAAGGCAGATATGCCTTGCTATAACCAGTAAAAGACAGTGCAAGAGCGGCTACAGACGCAACTAATGATATCCAATATCCCCAAGCAACAATGGCTGCCCATTTGGGGCCAAAGGCTTCTTGTACATAAAAATATGGGCCGCCTAAACCGGGTTTCCGGGAAGACAAAAAGCTGTAACTTAAGGCTAAGCATATGGCACCAAAACCTGTTATCCCCCAACCGAGAAAGCTATAACTTCCATAGGGGGCAAGTAAAGCGGGCATGGTTAAAATGCCTGAGCCTATCATCATACCGGCCACTAGTGCCCACGAACGCCATATTCCGATTGTTTTTTTCATTATTATTCTTATATTTGAGTACTATTACCATGACGTTCAACAGTCCAGAGACATTAGTAGCGATTATTTCAACTAGTCACTTTTTATTCGACTATTTTATAAGTTACAGCACTTCTTTTAGTTTTCATAGTATTTAAAAACCTTTGCTTCTTAGCTTATAGCGGACATTAAGAAGGTTATTTACTTCATCTTTGCGCACCAACTTGTCATTAGGGTATCTTTTGAAATAGCGAGTTTTCAAAGCAAAACTAAAAATTAAAAATTATAGAAATTATAGGGGACGGATGGATTATTTTTTCACCTAGCGTTTGAAGTCCAGCTGTACTATGCATTAATGCTGTAAGATTTATAGTCAAAGACACAAAAAGGATTTTGTGAGGCCTAGACGACCAAAAATGAACATTTAGGGTATGCCCTACCCTATTGTTCAACGCGGAAATAATCGAGAACCCTGTTTTTCGACGTTGAAGATTACCCGATTTATATGGAACTCATGAGGCAGTTGCTTCCCCGTTATGGAGTCCACTGGCGCGCGTATGTATTGATGACGAATCACGTACATCTATTAATGACCCCGGATGAGAAAGAGCCTATTTCAAATTTATTGAAAGTAGTGGGCAGTCGTTACGCTCAATACATCAATAAAAAATACAATCGTACAGGAACATTGTTGGAGAGTAGGCATAAGTCCAGTGTTGTTGATTCAAAAAATTATCTGTTGAAATATTACCGTTATATTGAACTTAATCCTGTTGCGGCAGTGATGGTTTCAAAACCAGAAGAGTATCGATGGTCAAGCTTTGGATGTAATGCATGGGGTGATTTGTCGTCAGTTATCGAGCCTCACAGTGAATATCTGACATTAGGAAAAGTACCGGAAGATAGGTGTTATCGGTATCGCGATTTATTTTCAGTCAGCTTGAGCGGTGAAGATGTGCACTTTATTCGAAAGGCTGCACATTATTGTCAGCCATTAGGTGGCGATAGATTTAGGCTACAAATAGAAGAAAAAATTGGGAGACCTGTTGGCTTAATGGGTAGAGGGAGGCCGCGAAAGTTGGTCAAATGATAATCCCTGCGTCCCCATTGTTTTACTGCCCATTCTTCTATCAGTTGTTGTGATATCTAATGCTTCAAATGTGGGATTTGTATCTGTGTATACAACACTGCCGTACTGGGCGGGGATATAGCAAAAGTCTGACGAGGTAAATTATTTGACATTACTTATACCAACAACCATATCCTTGTGATTGTCCGCGTAATGAGCCAACATCAATTTACTTTTTTGGTTGGCGAGTCAGCGAAAGCATCGCAACATGACTACTCCAGGTACTGGCAAGTTAACACTCTGGTCTTGCTATAATCGGTGAATGAATACATATAAACGCCATAGACATCTCAAAAAAATCATCAGCGACGCGCTTTGGCTCTACTTTAGATTCAACCTAAACCACCCCGATATCGAAGATTTACTCGCTGAAAGAGGCGTTGTAGTCAGTCGAGAGGCTATTCGTCTTTGGTGTATCAAGTACGGTGCGCTATACGCCAAAAGACTAAAAAGAAAGCGTAGCGGTTATGGCGACGCGTTCTACGTCGATGAAGTCTTTATCAAGATCAACGGCAAGCTGCATTATTTGTGGAGAGCGGTCGACCAAGATGGCGACGTCGTTGATGTCTATCTTGAAGGAAAGCGTGATGGGAATGCAGCAAAGCGGTTTTTCAAGCGTCTGTTACGAAACTATGGTGATGAACCCGGAAAGATAGTGACTGACAAGTTGCGTAGCTATGTTGTGGCGCGTCGCGAGCTGATACCAGAAACCATTCACAGTACCAAGCAATATGAGAATAACAGGGCAGAGTAATCGGAATGCCGCATCACACATGAAGCGACTAGGGTGAGGGAGCGAGGGATGCGACGATTCAACTCAGTTAGACAGTCGCCGCGGTTTTTGGGTGTTCATGCAGCTGTCTGCAACTTATTCAATCTTGGTCGTCACCTGGTGAGAGCGCAGCACTATCGAAATCTTAGGACAAGTGCGTTTACACAATGGAGTAGGGCGGAAGCTTGATATTTGAGGCAGGAGTTCTCTGATATCAAAGACTTAACTTGCCAATACCGTTAATTCAGTTGAGATGCGCCTTTATTTTTTAATTAAACTCAAAGCTTTCTCCAGAGCCTTTTTCTCTGCCGCATAGATATCATGATAATATTCCAGTACAATTTTTGCGCTTGCATTGGAATGTTTATCTTTATCCATTTGAATGATATTTAGGGTGTCTTCCAAGAGAGCGATGCTGGTAGTGATTTTCTCCTTCGCTTTGTCTTTAGGCAAGAAGAGAGCAAGCACCATCCCTGCAATCCGATCCGAATAGACTGACGAGTCAGAGTCCAGCGCTTCTCCAACCAACGTGTCGAATGTCTTTCTTCCTTTGGTGGTTATGTCGTAAACCGTTTTACCCGGTCCTCGCTTTGCAGTCTCCTGCCGGGCAGAAACACAGCTATCTACCTCCAGCTCTCGCAGTGTTTTGTAAACAGTCGATGCGCCAATCTGCGCCCACCTACGCATATTAGAATCTTCGATGAACTTGCGCATTTCGAGGCCATAATTCCAGCCCTGGCTGATAAGACCAAGAACAATCATTTTCGGTTGTTGCACAATGCTTTTCCTTTTTGTTTTTGTTTAATTCTATTATATAATATTCTATGATAGAATTAATATTCAGACAAAGCCAACTGTTTCGCACGGAGAGTTATGCCATGTTCGAAACATTTGCAAAATAATGTCTTGAATGGGTTGATGGCGTTATCAGCGGTGCTTGCGGTGTATGCGAAGAGTGGAGTGAAATAGATGGATTAGCATGTAACGTCCACGATATTGCCAAATTAATTTTCACTCATGGAATTCCCAATTTAGGCCTAGTGATTTTCTAATGTGTTCGACTGGTCAGTTCTTTTATTTTTGATAATCTGTGAAACTAGTTTTCTCACCTCAACATTTTGCCCTTTTTTTGGGGTTCTGTAGGGAATTTAAAATCTATGAAAAAGCTCATAATATTAGCAGTCATTTTTATTTCGTCTTGCGGCTCTCCGGATGATTTCAAGTCAGTATTGCAAGATTTAGACAGAAATCGATCTATCAATTATCAAATATGGACTCCTGTCGAGGGAGATGACAAACATCCATTAGTATTGCTGAGCCATGGTAGTGGTGGAGATTACACAAATCATAATTGGCTTATAGAAACGCTTGTCGCGAATGGTTATATCGTTGCGGCACCCAATCATCCATCCAATACAACTCAAGATAATAGTGATAGCGGAGTCATGAGTGTTTGGGAACGCCCCGCTGATATTAGCCGGCTATTAGATCACTTGTTGAAAGAATCAAGATGGTCAAATTTAATAGACGAGAATCGAGTTGGTGCAGCAGGATTTTCGTCTGGAGGGTATACAGTTCTTGCGCTTGGTGGTGCCATATATGACCGAGAACTGATTAACATCTACTGCAATAGTGAAAATCATGGCCCTGATTGCGATCTCGGTGGTGATGATTCCCAAGTCGACTATTCTCGTTCATCGTTGTCATATAAAGACGAGCGAATAAAGTCAATATTTGCCATGGCGCCAGCCGTAGGTGCGGCCATTACAAAAGGGAGCCTTGGAGATATACAGGTTCCAGTTTTTATCATTGCGTCAAAAGACGATGAGCTTGTGTATCCGTCTCATAATGCGGCTCGTTACGCGGAACATATTTCCACTTCAAGCCTGGAGTTATTGCCAAGTGGAGGACATTTCATCTTTTTGGAGTGTAATTTGGTT
The DNA here is from genome assembly GCA_051275515.1 of Oleispira sp. GTDB lineage: Bacteria > Pseudomonadota > Gammaproteobacteria > Pseudomonadales > Oceanobacteraceae > Oleispira. The sequence goes on from JBNMOT010000119.1 coordinate 8,797, forward strand.
ACCCACATAGCCGATTGGTTTATTAGTGAGTTAGATTTGTGTGGTAGTGAATTTGATGTTGATAGAGAACAACTCCGTGAAACAGTCGCTTCTAAAGCCGTTAATTTTTTTGATGAGAGTATCGGCAACATTCTCCCATAACAAGTGTGCCAATTGGACGTTTTAAGACCTTTTTTGACGTGCTAACTACACAAGTGTCGATGTCCGAAGTTGGCACAAAGCGAGCTATCTGCCTCGATAGATTCGGGCTGATTCTATGTCTGCTTACGAGCGTATAGTGAGCCCTGATATGAAAATATCCGAATAGCTCAATATTGACCCGCAACCGACCTTTCCTAGTGAATAAATCCTGTTGGACCATTGCCATGGCCACGAGCGCCACCGCAAGCAAGACCTACTAGATTAAGAAACACAGAGATTGTGGCGAACGATACTGCTCAAGGATGGATCTGATAGGGCATCATACGGTCAGGGCAATCCTCAATAATGAGTAAGCACGATAAGTGTGGGTAATTAAGAGTCAACGTGCGAGTAAGTAGTAAATTTATAGTCATTGTCGGCCGCCTCAGCCGACACAGGCGGTTTCCGTGCCCTGGATGGATAGGTTAGAGTAGCCACGAAGAGGGCGCTTTTCCCGCCTGTACTCTATATAGATCAGGTTGACCTAATAGCATTTATTTGAACAATGCCTGGCACTCTAAATATGTCACTCTAAATAGGACCACTGGTATCGAATACAATGATGACCTACATTAAGTTAGAGTAAACGACCTTTCAATCTTCGGTAAAAGCGGGTGCAAAAAAATAAAGTTAATGCAAACTGATTCCGTTTTACTCATTGAGTTAGGTAGAGAGACGTTAGCAGTCGCCAGGTCTCTAGGTCGAGCCGGATTTCACGTGATCGTTTGTAATAGTGGAATAACCTCGATTATTGAGTCCTCTCGATACTGTCACGAAGTATGGCGTCATCCTCCTATTGATAGCGATGTCATGCTGGAATCGGCACTCGTTATGTATTTGGATAGTAGGCCGGATATTCGCTTTATTTTCCCCATAGGAGAGAGGGCTCCAGTAGCAATAAGTTCAATGCGAAGGATTCTTGAAAGAGACGTCATTCTCGTCATGGTTCACTCTCCGCTCCTCGAGAAGTGCCTGAATAAATCCCAAGCCAACGAAATGGCGATGGGCCTTGATTTCAATGTGCCGAAATTTTCCGAAGTTCAGTCATTACCCGAAATTCAAACATTTGTCGATGAGGTAGGGTTCCCAATAATTGTAAAGCCATGTCGTTCATCAAAAAAGATTTTAGGTCGAAAAGCGTACATCTTGTCATCCCAAGAAGAACTTGAAACTCTGTTTAGTACGTGGCCTCTTGATCACAGTAGTCTTATCGTTCAGCAATATATTCAGGGAGATATCGAAGGTTGTGATTTTGTTGCTTCAGAAGGAAAGTTGGTCGGGTATTTTGAAAGTGAAAGCGTTAGAACAGACCTTCCGGATGGTACAGGCTTCGCCGTTGAGTTATGCTCTGTGCCGGTTTCGCCTGATGTATTTTCTGCCTGCGATAATCTCGTTAGAAATTACAATTATTCGGGAGCTGGGCTGATTCAGTTTATTCGTTGCAGACGAACCAGTGTGCTCTATTTTATCGAGATTAATCCGCGCCTGTCCGCTGGTATTTCCCATGTGGTAGCCTGTGGTCAAGATTTTCCACTATTAACGCTAAAAGC
>JBNMOT010000120.1:0-10516 GCA_051275515.1 Oleispira sp.
ATGCATTCTATTCGTGAACTTGCAGGCAGTGAGGACGCGTTTGAGCTGGCTAAAGTATTAACGCACTTTTATGAAAAGTCGTCTTTGACTGAATAGTGGTTTTTGACTGAATAGTGGTCTTTGACAGGGTAGTGTTTGGTTGGGGCGTTTGGGTTGTGTATCTGGCGCCGTGATGCCGACATTATATTCAGTCTGATCTTGTATAAATAAAAACAGAAAACGTATTAAAATTTTATAGATTTATGAAAATATAAATATGTATAAAATATGGTTTTGAAACGACTGTTGAAGTTTGAAATAGAATATTTACAATGATGACCATCTTAGATAAAGATGGTCGGGATAGAGAGATTCGAACTCCCGACATCCTGCTCCCAAAGCAGGCGCGCTACCAGACTGCGCTATATCCCGAACACTGTTGCTAAGCAATCCAATTCATTACAAGGTAATAAATGGCTCCTCGAGCTGGACTTGAACCAGCGACCAATAGATTAACAGTCTACTGCTCTACCAACTGAGCTATCGAGGAATGTCTTGGCAACGGGACGCATAATACGTAGACCATGCCCCCATGTCAACACTTGTTAGAATAAAAAAATGTAATTAATTCAATCGCTTACAGATTATATTCCGACAAAGTAAAAAAAGACCGCTCAGTCCTTCATTAATTTCAACAATTCAGCTGTTTTAGCTTCCATTAAGGCCTGATCACCGCGGCTTTCAACGTTAAGACGCACAACAGGCTCGGTATTAGAGGCACGTAAATTAAAGCGCCAATCACCAAAGTTCATGCTCAAGCCGTCGGTATGATCAATCTCAGCACCAGATGACGCGTAATGCGCCTCGACTTTGACCAAGGTCGCGGGCGCATCGTCCAAAATACTGTTGATCTCACCAGAACAAGGGAATTTCGCCATGCGTTCTTCAACTAGCTGAGTTAACGACTTGCCACTCTTACTAATAAGCTCTACTACCAGCAACCAAGGGATCATGCCGCTATCGCAATAGAAAAAATCTTTAAAGTAATGGTGAGCACTCATCTCGCCACCATAAACCGCGTCTTCTAAACGCATGCGCTCTTTAATAAAAGCATGGCCGGTTTTACTTTGAATCGCTTTGCCGCCAGCGGCTTCCGCCATTTCAATGGTATTCCACGTTAAGCGTGGATCATGCACAATACTGGCGCCAGGGTTTTTCAATAAAGCCGCTTCGGCCAATAGACCCACGATGTAATAGCCTTCAATGAAGGTGCCTTTATCATCGAAAAAGAAACAGCGGTCAAAATCGCCATCCCAGGCAATGCCCAAGTCCGCTTTATTATCTGCGATCGCTTTAATAGTCGATGCACGGTTTTCAATCAATAAAGGATTTGGCACGCCATGAGGGAAGTTGCCATCTTGTTCGTGATGCACCTTAACCCACTCAATCGGTAAGAAAGGCTCAATGGCATCAAGCGCTAAGCCACCGCCGCCATTACCGGCATTACAAACAATCTTTAACGGCTTAAACTTATCGGCTTCAACATACGTTAACAGGTGCTGAGTATAAGCAGGGCGAGTATCAACCATCTCTAGGCTGCCGCGCTTGCTAGCATCAACGGCTGGGAAATTATTAGCATGCGCTAAAATTTCGATATCTTTAAGGCCCGTATCGCCACTAATCGGTCGAGACCCTTCGCGCACGAACTTCATGCCGTTGTAATCTTTTGGATTGTGGCTCGCGGTGACGCAAATACCACCATCGGCTTTTAAATAAGGTGTGGCAAAATACACTTCTTCCGTGCCGCACATGCCAATGTTTAAAACATTCGTACCGGCGTCACGTAAACCTTCAACAACCTTGTCACACATCTGCTTACTGGTTAAACGAATGTCATAACCGACAACAACCGTGGTCGGTTTCAAATATTGAGCGAAGGCACGGCCAATGCTATAAGCAATGTCTTCATTCAGTTCATCTGGCATGCGGCCGCGAACATCGTACGCTTTAAAGCACGCTAATAAATCGCCCATTACTTATTATCCTTGTTTTGTTCGGCTAATTCTTTTTCTGCTTTTTCATTAAGCTCTTTTTCCGCGAGAAAGACATTTTCGAAAACGTAGTTGGTCGCCTCTACAAACCCTTCGATGCTGCCACAGTCGAAACGCTTACCGCGAAATTTATAGGCCATTACACAGCCTTCTTGAGCTTGCTTCATTAGGGCGTCGGTGATTTGAACTTCACCATTTTTACCTGGCTCAGTTTCTTCAATTTTACCAAAAATATCAGGTGTTAAAATATAACGACCAATAATAGCAAGATTAGAAGGTGCATCTTCTTGAGAAGGTTTCTCGACCATATCAGTGACTCGATAAAGGCCATTGCCCATATCTTCACCGGCGATTACACCGTATTTGTGTACTTGATCGGCAGGCACTTCTTGAATGGCGACTACGGAGCAGCGGAATTGATTGTAGATTTTAACCATTTGCGCCAATACGCCTTCACCATCTTCTGCCGCAACGCATAAATCATCGGCGAGTACGACGGCAAAAGGATCATCGCCCATTAGATTGCGACCCGAAAGAATCGCATGACCCAAACCTTTCATATGGTTTTGGCGAGTAAAAGAAAAATCGTTATTATCAATTAAGTCGCGGATCGAGCTTAATAACGACTCTTTACCAGAACCTTTAATTTCAGCTTCTAGCTCATAGCTGATATCGAAGTGATCGGCAATAGAGCGTTTACCACGACCGGTGACAAAACCGATCGTCGAAAGACCGGCTTGAGCCGCTTCTTCTACACCATATTGAACCAAAGGTTTGTTTACCACGGGTAGCATTTCTTTAGGCATGGACTTGGTCGCGGGTAAGAAACGTGTGCCGTAGCCTGCAACAGGAAAAAGGCATTTTTTAATCATAATTAAATCCTTATAATAATTGAAACAGGTATTCGCTTTAGCATTGGCTATGAGTGCTCGCGCAGAGCACATATTAATAAGTATTAAATAGCATGAACTAGACCAAGCTGAAAAAAAGATCCCGCATTGTAGCGTTTTAAGGAGGAATCACAAGGTTGCCGCTTTTGAAAAATAGTCACTTTAGGCATGTGGGCATGATTTCTGCTGAGAATACGTAAGAGAATAGTCAGATAGACGAACGGGAACATAATAATCGCTAAAAGCGTGTCGATAGCCTGTTATAAATACTGGAAAATGCTGACTTATGGTGCACACTTAACGGGAGTGATGTATTTTCTGGCATTAAGGAAATAGTAGTATGCAAATAGAACAACCCTTTGAGCTGGTGCTTTTCGGTGGTCTTGGAGATCTTGCCTTACGTAAGCTATTTCCTGCTTTATACCTACTTGAATTAGACAAGCGTTTACCTGAAGGTCGTATCATTGCCATTGGACGCAAAGCGATTACGTTAGAGGGGGTGATTGCTACAATAAAGAAGGCTGTCTTTAGCCATGTTCAGGACTGTTATCAAGAAAATGAGTATTGGCAGCGTTTTGCAGACCGCCTGAGTTATGTCTGCTTAGATGCCCAACAGCCTGAAACGTATCAAAATTTAGCGAGCGAACTCGATGAATCTTGCCCAAATCGATTATTTTATCTTGCGACGGCCTCTTTTTTATATTCAGATATTGTTGCGAATCTCCACGTCAATGAACTGATCCAAACGTCCTCCAAAGTTATCTTAGAAAAACCCATTGGCCATAATCTCGCATCAGCCAACGCTATTAATGCAGCGGTCGCTGAATATTTTGATGAAATACAAATTTATCGTATTGATCATTATTTAGGTAAAGAGACGGTACAAAATTTGATGGTTTTGCGCTTCGCTAATTTTATATTCGAGAGTCAGTGGAATCAGAAATACATTGATCATATTCAAATCTCTATCTCCGAATCATTAGGTGTTGAAAAGCGGGCGGGCTTTTATGAACAAGTGGGTGCGTTCAGAGACATGATGCAAAATCACTTACTTCAACTTTTGTGTATTGTTGCTATGGAACCGCCAGCGAAAATGGAACCCGATGCGGTGCGAGATGAAAAAGTAAAAGTCATCAAGGCACTGCGTCCGATAACAGGACAAGATATTTTTAATAAGGTTATTCGTGGGCAATATAATCAGGGGGTTTCTGATGGCAAGCCTGTACCGAGTTACCGCCACGAAGAAGGGGTTGATGGTCAAAGTCAAACTGAAACGTTTGTGGCCATGAAAGTTGAAATTGAAAATTGGCGCTGGGCAGGGGTTCCTTTTTATCTTCGCACCGGTAAGCGTTTGGCCGAACGTGCGTGTGAAATTGTTGTGCAGTTTAAAGAAATACCGCATTCCATTTTTCCCATGCAGCATAAAAAAACGATGGCCAATAAATTAATCTTTCGCCTGCAACCCGATGAAGGTATTCGTTTGCAATTGTGTGAGAAAAAAATTGGTAGTGGCATGAATGTAAGGCCCATGACGTTAAGTTTAAATCCCGACAATCCCAGCCAAGACTTTATGAAGTCACAGGGGGATGGTTATGAGCCTAACAGTCATGAAGCGAAAGGAAGTGAATCAAAAGGTAAATCAGTGCGCGTTCCAGAAGCTTATGAGCGATTATTGTTTGATGCGTTGGCCAGTAATCCAACCTTGTTTTTACGTGATGATGAGTTAATGGAAGCATGGGATTGGGTTGACCCTATTATAGCCGCTTGGAAAGAGTCAGAAGATGCTCCCGAACCTTATACTGCTGGCACCTGGGGACCCGCAGAGTCAACTTTGTTACTGGCGAAAGATGGCCGGCTTTGGAATGAAAATAACTAATGTAATACAACTAACTTAATACCATTAGCTGAAAATGATAAACAGTTCGGAGTAATCGTATGTGGACAGAAACGATCAGTGATAATGAAAATGTTTTAGCTAAAAAGTTAGCACTTTCTGTTAGTAAGCAGCTTAAGGCCTGTTTAACTGAAAAAAATAAAGCGTGTCTTGCGGTTAGTGGTGGAACAACGCCCATTGAATTTTTTAAGCAACTCAGTCAGCAACAATTAGATTGGGCAAAAGTGACCGTCATTCTTGTTGATGAACGCTGGTTACCCGTCGATCATAAAGACAGTAACGAAAAACTAGTACGGGATTATTTAATTCAAAATCATGCGAAAAAAGCGTACCTGTTAGGGTTGAAAAACAGTGATGAGCTTCCTAGTCAAGGCATTATGGATTGCGAGACTCAGCTGAGAATTCAGATTGATCACATCGATGTTGTTGTTTTAGGCATGGGGCTCGATGGTCATACCGCGTCTTGGTTTGCCAATTCAGTGCAGCTGCCAGCATTACTGGATAGTGATACGGCGGCTTGGTGTTTGCCGGTAGAAGATGATTTTTTACCGCAGCCAAGAATGAGCTTGACGTGGCGCTTTATTAAGCGAGCCGAAAAAATCTATTTGCATTTTACCGGCGCAGAAAAAAATAAAGTATTTGCGCAAGCCTGTGAAGTTTACAGTGAGCAGCTTCCTGTCTCACACGTATTACATCAAGATGGTATCAATGTTAGTGTTTATCGCACGCAATAATTGACGAGACAAGTAAGGATTAATCATGCACCCCATTGTAGAAGCCGTTACTGAAAAAATCATTCATCGCAGTCGTGACAGTCGTAAGAGATATCTTGATTTAATTGGATCAGAAGCTGAGCGTTTACAACAGCAGCCCGCGCGTCATGGCGTGAGTTGTACAAATTTAGCCCATGCCATTGCGGCTGAAGACACTGATGAGAAAATGATTTTAAAGCAAAGTCATCGTGCGTCTAATATCGGTATTATTAATGCTTACAACGACATACTTTCTGCGCATCAGCCTTACAAAGATTATCCACAAAAAATAAAAACGCATCTCGCCGAACTCGGCCATGTTGCACAAATGGCGGCCGGTGTACCTGCTATGTGTGATGGTATTACACAGGGACAGTCGGGCATGGAACTGTCATTATTCAGTCGCGATACTATTGCTTTAAGCACGGCGATTGGTTTGTCTCACGATGTCTTTGATGGTGTCGTGCTGTTAGGCATTTGCGATAAAATTGTCCCCGGTTTATTAATGGCGGCGTTACGTTTTGGTCATTTACCTGCGATATTTTTACCGTCAGGGCCAATGGCCTCAGGCATTACCAACTCAGCGAAAGCAAAAACGCGCCAGAAATTTGCAGCAGGAGAGGTGAGTAAAGACGAACTGTTGGAATCAGAATTAAAATCGTACCACAGCGCAGGCACGTGCACCTTTTATGGCACGGCCAATTCAAATCAAATGCTATTGGAAATGATGGGATTGCAGTTACCCGGCAGCTCTTTTATTCATCCTGAAGATCCTTTACGTCCTTTATTAAATCAGTATGCTTTAGAGCAATTAATTCAGCATACCGCGATTGAACAAGATTATATTCCGCTCGGTCAGATGCTGAATGAAAAAAGTTTTGTCAATGCTATCGTCGGTTTATTGGCCACGGGTGGCTCGACCAATCACAGTATCCATTTGGTTGCGATTGCCAAAATGGCGGGCATTAATTTGGATTGGCAAGATATCTCTGAGCTATCAGATGTCGTGCCATTATTAACCCGTATTTATCCGAACGGTGAAGGCGATGTTAATCATTTTCAGCAAGCCGGAGGCATGGGTTTTTTAATTCGTGAATTATTAGCAGCGGGCCTGTTGCATCAAGACGTTCAGACATTGTTAGGAAAAGATTTATCCGCTTATTGCGAAGAGCCTTACTTAAAGATTAAAACATTAGAAAATGGCGATCAAGAAGCTCAACTTGGCTGGCGAGACGTTAATAAAGAAAGTTTTGACTTAGATGTGTTAGCACCGGCGCACGCTCCCTTTATGCGCGAAGGTGGGTTGAAATTATTGAATGGGAATATAGGCCGCGGTTTAATCAAAATATCTGCTGTGCCTGAATCGCGTTGGTATACCAAAGCGCCGGCAAAAGTATTCAGTGATCAGTTAGCGGTGCAAGAGGCTTATAAAAATGGTGAGTTAAACTGTGATTGCGTGGTTGTGGTTAAATTTCAGGGGCCAAAAGCCAATGGTATGCCAGAGCTTCACAAACTGATGCCGGTGATGGCGAACCTGCAAGACGCTGGATTTAACGTCGCCTTATTAACCGATGGCCGTTTGTCAGGCGCCTCGGGTAAGGTGCCCTCTGTGTTGCATATTTGCCCTGAAGCTTTATTAGGCGGAGAGATCGGTCAGATCTGTGATGGTGATATTATCGAAATAGACGCGCACAAAGCGACGGTGACAAACCATAGCCAGGATCAAAATAAAGAGCAGCGTAATGATCAGAGCAATATTAATCCTGCTGCTAACCGAATGGGTTTAGGCAGGGAGCTGTTCAGTTTGTTTAGAAATAATACCACCCCAGCAGATCAAGGGGCGCTTTCGTTAGATTGGGCAGACACTGAATAGTCACTCGTCAATAATCAATAGGGAGTAGGAGCAAATAACATGACACAGCTTGATGCATGGTTAGCCAATACCAAACCTCTAATACCCGTCATTGTAGTTGATGACCTAGCCCATGCTGTTCCAATGGCCAAAGCCTTGGTCGCTGGGGGGATTCATTTATTAGAAGTGACCCTCAGAACTGAAGCAGGGCTGGCGGCGATTAGCGCGATTAAAAAAGCCGTTCCTGATGCGATAGTCGGCGCGGGAACCGTATGTACAGCGGCTGATTTTCAACAGGCGATTGATGCCGGCGCACACTTTATTGTCAGCCCAGGTCTAACCCCCGAGCTCATTGAAAAAGCCCAGCAGGTTAAATTAGACGGTAGCTGGCAAGGCGTCTTCTTGCCCGGGGTCGCTACCGCCAGTGAGGTCATGGTTGCCGCACAAGCAGGAATTACCCAGCTTAAGTGTTTCCCCGCCAGCGCCATTGGCGGGACTAAACTATTGAAAGCATGGTCTGGGCCGTTTCCTGATATTCAATTTTGCCCTACTGGCGGCATTAGCAAAGACAACTATCAAGAATATCTGGGCGTACCAAACGTTATCTGCGCCGGTGGTAGTTGGCTAACAGAGTCGAAATTACTCACCGAAGGTGACTGGACTGAAGTAACAAGACGGGCAGCTGAGATTGTGAATCTGTCTGAAATTTAAACAATAAGGTGACACTGGTTCTAACAAACTGATTTTAAACTGGTTTTTCAGTTCTAATCGCCTCTAAAAGAGCAAAAACATCTTGCATGGTGGGTATCAATTTATTAGACTGCATCCACTTTAGGACTATAGCTCAGTTGGTTAGAGCGCTACCTTGACATGGTAGAGGTCCCCAGTTCGAATCTGGGTAGTCCTACCAAAGAATTCACTTGTTAAATCAAGCACTCAGAGCCCAATTTTAAATTGGGCTTTTTTGTATCTGCTCTAAAATTCCCCTCTGTGCCCAGATTGTGCCTACTTTGCGCCCAAGCCTGTTTTCTCTATATCCCAAAAAAGCCGTTTTTGAGTATTCTAAGCCAACACCTAAAAGCGCTTTTGAGCGCTTAGAGCAGTTGTTTCAGCCAAGTGATGGTTGAGGATGCTGAAAGCTCATTAATTATCCACTACTTCGATAGTGACATGCTGACTTACGAGCTGAAAATCTTGATTTTACGCATCATATATACCAATATAATGAGCCGGAAATGATATTTTACGGCTCAGCGGGTATTTTAGGTGAATCGATGAACTATATCTGGCAGCACAAGCAATGGCCAAATTTTGTGTACGATAGCGAAAAGCTATCTACTTTGGCCTACCAATACGCTAAGCAGACGGCAAAGCTATCAGGCAGTTTGTTACAAACAAACCTTGATGATGCTCTTGCCGCTCAGCTCGATTTAATGGTTGAGGAAGCCCTCAATACCAGCCTAATCGAAGGTGAGAATATTAACCCTAAGAGCGTACGCTCATCGCTACAGAATTATTTAAACCTTACCCTTACTCCTATTAATGTTGCTGACGTTAAAGCCGAAGGTTTAGCCGCCCTCATTGTTGATGTACGCAAAAAATTCCATAAGCCGTTAAGCAAAGAAATTCTATTTAACTGGCATCAGATGGTTTTAGTTGGCTTTGAAGACACTATATTAAATTCTTATTTAACGGTTGGCCAATGGCGTAATAGCTCTGAGCCAATGCAAATTGTTTCAGGACCGATTGGTTATGAGCGAGTGCACTACCAAGCACCTGATAGCAAAGACTTAGATCGATTGATGACGGGTTTTTTGACTTGGTTTAATGACAGCTTTTCTGACGATTCTGCCTCGCAATCTATTCCTGGGGTTATTCGGGCAGGGATCGCTCATCTTTGGTTTGAGGTGATACACCCTTTTGACGATGGTAATGGTCGTATAGGCCGTGCCATTATTGAGTATGCATTAGCACAGGATTTAGGTACGCCTGTGGTATTAAGTATGTCTACGCATATTGAGAAAAAGAGAAAGGAATATTATCAGCAGTTAAACCAAGCAAGCTGTTGTGATATTAGTGAATTGAATGACTCGAGTGCTTTAGATATTACACCTTGGCTGACATGGTTTATCGAAACGCTTTTAGCCGCTCAATCCGATGCTGAAAAGAAAATGGAAGTTGTTTTCCAGAAAACACGATTCTGGCAACGCCACAAAGAGACTGATCTTTCACCACGTCAGATAACGGCACTGAATAAGATATTCAAAGCAGGCAAAGAAGGTTTTCCAAACGGTATCAGTGCTCAGAAGTATTCTGCTTTAGCTAAGTGTGCCAAAGCAACAGCCACTCGTGACTTAGGCGATCTCGTTTCGAAGGGCTGCCTTAGGGTTGAGGGGATTGGTCGTGGTGTGCGTTATTGTATTACCCTCAACTAAAACATACTTTTGCTTCTTTCATGCCTGCGTAACGGCTGTATATTACACGGCAACAGTGAAATTGATCGTATAGCTTCTTCAGAGTGACTTATGTTTTAATATATCCAATTATAAAAAAATGCGAGGGCTGCAGCCCCGTTTAGATTAATGCCTACTGAGAGAGCACTTCATGCGATTATGCCTTTTACTTGTTCCCGTTGTATTGCTGTGTTTGCTCACGGCCTGTAGCGATAATGGGGATTCCACGGTCAGCAGCAATAACCCGATTGCCGATGAGATCCCTGAGAATTCCACCGTCAGCAGCATTAACCCGATTGCCGCTGAGACCCAGTGTATTGCGCTGAGCCCATGGCTGGCTTATGGGGAGGGCTTGCATGCCAGCGCAGTCAGTAGCGTGCCCGCACCAGCCTCAGACGGCGTGGTCAAATCTATTGCTCAGTGCAATGGCAATACTGCATTCCAGTTCGGGGCCGCCAAGACGGATATTACCGGGCCAGCGGGCGGTAAGATTCACATGGGTAATGAAAGCCCAGAAAACTATTCGATTGGCATTCATATTCGTCAGTACGCTCGCAGTTTCATAGTGGCGTCACCCTGTAATAGCAAGCGTGTGGTGATGGCTATTACTGATACCGGTATGTTATTTGAATCCGTGCGTAAAGC
>JBNMOT010000121.1:0-10468 GCA_051275515.1 Oleispira sp.
TTGGCATCACTAAACCTAAGCAACAGTACACCTTATTCAAAAGGCTTTGACAAGCAGCTAGCCGTTAAGATCGTCGACAATATTCCATTCCATCATATCTATCCTATCTTGGCCAAATACCTGACAGTCGTTATAGGTAAGATTCGGCACGCCCCATTGATAAAAGTCGCAGCTAACGAAGTTTTCAATTTCCTCGTCACGTTTGACCACTATGCCTAATAACGGCGTTTGCACACGCCCAACCGACAGTACTTCTTGATAACCTGCCTTTTTCCCTTGCAGGGTATACGCACGTAATGGCTGGCGGAATTCATATGCACAAGCTGGCGCATATAGTTTTCCGATTGGGTTATTAGGCGCCGTACATCTTAAAAATACGATCACTCACAATGGACATTCACGCGCAAATGGGGCTTCGTTTAACGGCGAAAGGAGTCGAGTTTGATTTCACGATTCAAGTTAAAATTGCTAATATAATGATTTGGGAAGAATTAAGTATTTACTTCCTGGCCGATAATTTTTGAAGGACCACTGTATTGAGAAAACGATGCCAGCCTGAAACAGGCCGTTGATGTCGACAATAGCGGCCAGACTCAGCGTTTTTATTTGTTTTTGGGCTCTAATCCTAAGCCAATTATTTGCGCAAGCATCACGGCTGATTAATTTAAAAAGCGTACTTAATGAATTTTAAAATGAGACAACCTGTTTTGTTACACGGATGTTGATGCGCACAAGCGCCAACATCCGTCAGGTCTCAAGAACACATAGTTAAAAAATAATCGGGCATTAAAAAGTACAATCGTTTATTAATTACCTGTGCTTAAATTCTCCCACCCAAATAAATGGGCGGTTTTATGGTACGTTTGTATCGGAGTAATGGAATGCCCTCGCTATTAATTGAATGGATTTTATTTAAACCCAAGCAAGTCCTGCTTTGGCTGCTATTGATAACCAGTTTAGCCTGCCTAGGTTATCAAAATATTGTTTTAAACTCGTCTTATAAGTCTTTTTTTGATGGCGATGACCCGCAATTAATGGCGATGAATAAACAAGAAGCAACCTATTCAAAATATGACAACATACTCATTATCGTAGGGGTCTCAGAAGGGGATGTATTTACCCCATCCGCCTTATCTGCTTTACACCAACTAACGGAAGGTGGCTGGCAAGCCCCCTACTCTTCTCGTGTTGACTCAATTATAAATTACAATCATACCCAGGGCTTAGAAGATGAGCTGATTGTTTCTCAATTATTCGAGATTTCGGACAATAGTGATGATAAAAATGAAGTTGATTCGCCACTGCAGCTATCACCTAAAGTAATAGAGAAAGCAAAATCCATTGTGATGTCGACGCCCTCTTTAGTCGGTAATTATGTGTCTAAAGATGCAACAGCCGCGACGGTGTTTATTACCTTTTCAGTGTCTGACAATCCCTTAGATGAATCGATTGAAATATCTCAGCATATTCATCAGCTGGTTGATCAAGTCAAACGTAAACATCCTGAACTCGACATTCACATCACCGGCACGATAGAAAATGCAGTGGCGTTTACCGATGCGACAGTACAAGATGTATTAACCCTCATTCCCCTTGCCTATGCCATTATCTTAATTCTATTAATCGTTTTAATGCGCAGTATCTGGGCGACGGTCATTACGATGACGGTAGTCACTTTTACCACCCTGATTACTATGGGATTAAAAACGTGGGTTAACGGCGATATTAATTCGATTAACTCTTTTGCGCCAACAATGATAATGACCATCGCCGTGGCTGATTGCGTGCATATATTCGTCAGTTTTTTTCAGCATTACCGTGCTGGGAAAATTAAAAGTGACGCCCTGCGATTAGCACTTCAGTCTAATTTCAAATCCATTTTTCTTACCAGCATTACCACGGCTATTGGCTTTGCCTGTTTAAACTTTCATGAATCGCCCCTGTATCGAGAGCTGGGGAATATTGTTGCTCTAGGCGTCATCGTTGCTTTTATATTAAGCATCACGCTCTTACCGGCCATTGTGACCTTGCTGCCGATCAAAGCAGGCAAGGCACAGATAAAATCTAAACGCTTCATGCTGCTGTGGAGTGAGTGGGTTATTGGGCACAGTAAAAAAATACTCGTTATTGCCTCCATGAGTATTTTAGTCTTAGTCAGTATTGGATTACCTAAGAATGAATTAAATGAAATGTTCACTGAGTACATGGATGAGAGTTTCAGTTTTCGCCAAGCGAATGATTTTCTAAATGATCGTATGGGTGGCCTGCACCGTTTACTGTATTCGATTGATGCTGGGGAAGAAAACGGCATTCATGCTGTTGAATATCTAACCACGTTAGAAAATTATAGCCGTTGGTTAAGACAGCAACCTGAAGTCGCTTTTGTCGCCAGTTATAGCGATGTTCAAAAGCGCATAAATAAAGCCATGAATGCCAATCAAGAATCTTTTTATCAAGTCCCCAGCAATAAAGAATTAGCCGCGCAATATGCTTTATTGTATGAGCTTTCACTTCCTTATGGGCAGGACTTAACCAACATTGTGAGTTTCAATAAATCGAGCACGTTATTAATTGCCATTTTATATGAAACGGATTCAAATCAGATGATTGATTTTAATCAAAGAGCAGAGCAATGGTTAAAAGATAATGCTCCTCAAAACATGCACAGTACCGGCGCCGGTCTGGACTTAATGTTTTCTAAAATGGCGCAGCAGAACATTCCTGCCATGGTATTTGGCACCTTTTTTACTATGTTATTAATTTCAGTTATTTTGATTTTTGCTCTGCGCTCTTGGAGCTTAGGCTTAATTAGTGTGCTAACGAATGTTTTACCAGCGTTGCTGGCGTTCAGTTTCTGGGGCTTTATTGATGGCCGCATTGGTATCGGTGTCGCTGCTGTTGCCACACTGACCTTGGGCTTAGTAGTAGACGATACCATTCACTTTTTACATCGTTTTAACCAAGCACGCCGCGCCGGTAAATCCGCGGAAGATGCCGTGAGCGAAACTTTATCGACCACGGGCATGGCAATGATCACCATCACCTTGGTGTTTGCAGGCGGTTTTGGAGCATTAAGTATGTCTCACTACAGCGCCAATGCAGATCTTGGGTTAATGACCGCGGTAACAATTGTGATCGCCTTAATTATGGATCTTATCGTATTGCCTGCGTTCTTGATTAAGCTCTACGGTGGCAAGTCCAATAGCTCAGCTAATGATTCACATACACTCGGCAAACCCGTACCCAAACCTGAAAAAGGGTTATTAGGGCATTTACCGCTGATGGCTAAAGGTGAGCACGGCTGCTTATATGATTCGATGTTGAACATACGAAAAACTCAAGGAGATATTTTTCAATTAGATATTCTGAATAAACCCTGGATCGTGGTATCTGACCGTGAAATGATTCAACAAATATTAATTAAAGACCGAGATAACTTTCCGAAAACGGGTGACGCCGTCGATGAAATGAAAGCCATTGGTGGTGACTTAGGTATTTTAGTCACCGAAGGTAAACAGTGGCTAAGACAACGTCAGCTCGTTATGCCCGCATTTAGACCAGAGCAGCTGAAAGCCATGATGGTGGACATGAATGAAATTTCACATCGCGCGGTCGATCAGCTAGCAGACAATTTAATAACGGATAGCCGACAGCCAACTGAAATTGAAGCAAAAGACTTTCTTAATCGAATTGCCCTCGCCATTATCTGCCACGTTGGCTTTGACTATCGTATTGATTCTTTTAAAAGCGACGAAAAAACAGATCCTTTATTAGCCGCTCAAGAGCTGATGTCAAAAGAATTAATGCATCGTATTCAGCGTACAAAATATTGGAAAAAACTGCCTTTACCTTCCAATTATCGTTTAGACAAGATGATCGCTACTCAAACGGCTATCTTCTTGGACATTATTAAACAACATAGTGAAGGTATCGCTGAGTCAAAAGTATTGATGCAGCAATTAATGACCGCTGTAGATAATGACGGTGAGCACATTGCTGAGAATGAATTAATTCAGTTAGTACACAGTTTCATCGCGGCAGGTCATGAAACCTCCGGTTCTTTTTTACAGTGGACCTTGTATTACCTTGCCACTCATCCTGAATTACAACAGCAAGTAAGAGAAGAGATTAATAGCGTATTAGGGGATGCGACGGATGTTCGCTACGAGCATTACCAGAACATGCCTATTATGGATAAGGTCTTAAAAGAGAGCCTGCGTCTGCGTCCGCCGATTCCGATTATGTTGCGCTCTACTGCCCAAGATTTAAACTTGCAAGGCTACGCAGTTAAAAAAGATACCCCCATTTTAATCATGCTGGGTGCGATGCAAAAAGACGAACAATACTGGGGAGAAAATGCTAACTTTTTTGATATCGCTCACTTTGATGAAGATGCTGAAGCACAACGCGAACGCTTTGTTTTTGCACCCTTTGGTTTAGGCCCACGCCTCTGTGTTGGCCATCGCTTTAGTATGATTGAAGCGACGGTTATTTTTTCGCAATTATTACGTCACTACCGATTTAGTTGGGCAGAAAACCAAACTATTGAGCCCATTTTATCGCTAGTCTGGACGACCAAAAAATCCATGCGATTTAATGTAGAAGCCATTACCACTATGCCTATTATAGAGAAAAGCTCATGAGTACGATTATTCCAGGCTCTATCGTTAAAGGCTCTATCGTTAGAGCGCTGAGCATTCATGAAGCCAGCTTCCCTATATATGGCGAACTCGTCCCAGGCGGTGGCAATATTGTGGTCTGTTTGCAGCTGCACGGACAGTTTTCTCAAGATCAAGCTGAACAAGGCTTTCAAAAATTAATGCAGGCAGAAGCTTCTTTGCAGGTTACTAGCCTATGGTTAGAAGCAGACCCTGAAGAAAACCGTAAAGCAGGATATTTTTTTATTCAGCCAGATTCGCCGGCTCTGCCTTTTAGTGCTGATATTATCGAGTCTAAAAATGATAAGAATACAAAAACAGATAACGAGTTCGAATCAACCGTTAACCGCATTCGTACTCAGTTATTAAACCAACCTTTTCAAGCAAGTTCTCTTTTGTGGCGAGCGCACTTAGTCAGCGGACATGTTGAAGAAAATACTGCACAGCAGCACTGCGTTTTTCTTTGCATCAATCACAGTGTTTCAGATGGCACCTCGGTTTATCATCTAATGCAGCGTTGGTTATTAGCACTCAATACCTCAACCAAAATCAGTGTCACCGCGAATAATTTTTTCCTTCCTCTTTGGCACTATATGCCAAAAAATATCTCTGGATTCTTGGGTGCCTTTCGCTCTCTAGGTATTTTGTCTACTTTTATAAAAGCACAAAAGTTAGCCAATAAAGGACTAAGTTTTAATGTGGAATGCAATGTCCCCATTGCTGAACATCGATGTCGCTCAACCCACCGCTCATTAGATCAAGCATCCTTTACTGCCTTGCTGAAATTAACTAAGAACAATAATAAAAGTATTCACGGTTTAATGTCGGCGGCGTTACTGCAGGTACTATTAAAGGATTGCAAGAGCAAGGGCCAGCTAAAAAATATCCCTAACACTTTTTCATTGCCATTTGTCACCACCGTAAACGTACGCGATAAAATTCTGGTAAAGCACAATAAACATGCAAAGATAGACAATTCAGTCGCAGGCTGTTTATCGTCAGGTGTGACCAGCATGGTTGAGGTCGATCAAGATAGTATAGAGACCGATTATCAGCAATCCCCATGGCTGCTCGGACAACAAGTTGCAAACGGTGTAACGACAGCTCTAGCACAAAATCAACATTGGAAGGTGCTAAGAATATATAAATTAGCAGGTCTAAAAGGCCTAAAAAAAATGTTTATCGATGGCAGTGAGAAACCATTGGCGACGCCCATTAGCTTTGCTAATTTAGGGCCGGTTAAATTTAATTTTAATGTTAATCGTTCGACAGCGACTGACAATCAAACTCTCAAAGTAAAAGGCTATCAAGCCTATGCTGCGTTTCATGCTTCAGGCGCGGGAGTGAATGCGGTAACCAGCAGTTTAAATGGTGAATTAACCCTGTGTTTAACCTGCCCTGATCCCGTTATTAGCCAACGGACTTTAGATGGTTATGCCAATAATGTAATTAACTTATTGAAAGACTGGTCTGCTCTTACGTAACGTTTATTCTTAATTTCAGAACACGTCAGACGATGCACACATTAAGTGCTGCAATATCTAAAAATGCAATATTGCAGTGCTTGTTATTTTTGCATTCTATTACTGTCAAGATGTTCAATTTATAGCCTCAAAAAAAATTCTAAACTCAACACGATTAACTCAACTTCGATTAACTCACCTTCGATTACTCATCGAATCGCTATTAATGGCAAAATACTCTAATAATATATTCGATGGCACACTAGTTGCTCACCTTAGTTATAACTTTATTATCGGCGAGATAATAAAGGTCTGACTGAGGATTGGCCGGTGAAAGTATTACTTCTATTTTGTTTATTATGCTTATCTGCATCCGCTTTTGCTAGCGATGCCATTGTCGACTTAAAACTAAATACTCTCTGGGTTGTATTTGCCGCAATTCTCGTCTTTTTTATGCAAGCAGGCTTTGCATTATTAGAAAGTGGTATGTCACGTTCTAAAAATGCAGTGAATGTTATGATGAAAAATTATATGGATGTGTGCTTAGCCAGTTTATTTTTTTGGCTTATTGGTTTTGGCATCATGTTTGGCAACAATCCGACAGGCTTTATGGGTGAAGATAATTTTGCCTTAACGGATGCCGGTGCTTGGGATTATACGTTATTACTATTTCAAACAATGTTTGCTGCTACCGCCGTCACGATTTGCAGTGGCGCCATGGCGGAGCGAACAAAATACGATGCTTATTTAATCGCGGCCTGCATTATTATTGCTATTATTTATCCTATTTTTGGTAGCTGGGTATGGGGAGGGTTTTATGGGGGTAATGGTTGGTTAGCCGACATTGGCTTCATGGATTTTGCGGGTTCAACCGTAGTTCACTCGGTGGGTGCTTGGTGTGCACTTGCAGGAGTCATTATTTTAGGCCCAAGACTGGGTCGCTTTGATCCTGACACGGGCAAGGCACGTAATATACCCGGCCATAATTTATCTTTGGTAGCCCTAGGCGGTTTTATCCTTTGGTTAGGCTGGTTTGGTTTTAATGGCGGCAGCACATTAATGGCTGATAGCGCCATCGGTTTGATTGTATTAAATACTCAACTGGCCGCATCGGCTGGTGCACTAGGCGCCTTAATGTCGAGCCGCTTATCAGGCTCCCCTATCTTATTGACCTCAACAATTAATGGCAGTATCGCAGGACTCGTAGGTATTACCGCAGGCTGCGCCACAATGAACCCAGGCTTTGCCATTATTACTGGATTAATTGCAGGTGCTATTTCGGTGTGGGGCGCTCAATGGTTATTGAAATTAAAAATTGATGATGTTGTCGGCGCGATCCCTGTTCATGGTTTTGCTGGCGTTTGGGGGACCTTCGCTGCGGGTATTTTTATTACTGGCGATCTCTTTAACTGGGACCAAGGTTTAATTCAATTACTGGGCATAGTCGCTGCCTTTTTCTGGGCATTCCCTACGGCACTGCTGGTTTTTTATCTTATTGATAAAACAATAGGCCTGCGCTCAAGCAGCCAACACGAACAACAAGGACTGGATTTTACTGAGCATGATGAAATAGGTTACCCGGAGTTTAATCAAACGATTACTTACAACAAGGAAGTTTCATGAAACTGGAATATAAGCGCCGGGCAATTTACACCGTATTATCAGAGGTTATCAGTGAGCAAGAGTTGATAGACGTTATGTGGCACTGGCAAAATATGTATTCTGAAAAATCTCAATTTGAACTCAATCATTTTTTAAGTGATTGCAAAAACATCCCTGAAATTGCCCATAATAGAAGCTGGTTATATCGAAAAATCATTGTGTTATTGGTTTCAGAAAAAAAAGAATTATTAGAGGATCCTTGGCCTTTAATGCTTGCGTATAAACAGGAAGGTGATGAATTTAATAACATAACATCAGTGGCCACTGAGAACTGGTCTGATATTTTTACCACGGTGATGCATGAATTGTTTTCTAGATTGCGCTTGGATACTCAGCGCTCCGTTGCACGTTATGTTATCCAACATTTATCAAAATTAGAGTTACCGCAATCTTTAGCCTATTCCTTTAACGTTTGGACGGATAAAAAAAAGGTTATTGATACTCATGAAGCTAATAGAGCGCAATTAAAAACATTATTGAACCTTGCTTATATTGCTATTTGTGAATTTATTGGCCCAATACAAGCCGATCAGTTTTTAAGCAATGCAATCAAAAAAGCGCATTTAATACATTGCCATAGTGAACTGGATGCGCGTTTATTATTATAAGTTGTGCATCATTTGATAGACAAGCTCAGCAAGCCTTGCGATTACTTGTTTTACATTGTCATTCCAAGGCGCTGCACAATTTAATCGGATATAGTTTTTGAATAAGCTTTACTATATTGCACCCATCCAATTCTGGTTAGCGTTACCTTAGTGATCAATAGTGAATTAGGTTTTAGGTTTTAGGTTTTAGGTTTTTTCTTCTTAGTATATTTTTTCACAACGGGCTTTCGACCCGTACTTTTACCGGTAGACGTATTTCTTTTATAGCCCTGCCCTTGTCCTTTCAATCCTTGCAGCGCTGTCGGTATATGTTGTTTGGCTTGTTCGATTAATGCCAATAAGTGCTGATTCAGCGGCCCCATAAAGCCTTGGTAATTAAGCGCTCGCTGACTGATGGCATTCAGCTGCTGCTCCCAAAGCGCGGTCATGTCGGGAGTAATTGCCGATTCAGGCAAACTCTTAATTAATCCTCTACCGATATCAGTACTCAGAATTTGCTTGCCACTGCGCTGTAAGAAGTTGCGCTTAAATAATAATTCGATAATCCCTGCGCGCGTGGCTTCTGTGCCGAGACCATCGGTTTCTTTTAAGGTCTTGCGAATTTCGCTGTTCGTCACATAACGGGCAATACCGGTCATCGCGGCCAGCAAGGTACCGTCGTTAAAATGTTCGGGCGGCGTGGTTTGTTTTTCCACTAGCTTGGTATTGTTACATAACCAAGCGTGCTTGCCATGTTGCTTATCGTTTGGGTCTAAGGTGATTGTCGGCAGATCTTGTGTTTTTTTCCCGACTAACGGCTCATTTGCTTGCTGTCCGCTTCTATTAGCTGAATTCGCCTTATCGCCGTAAAGTGCTTTCCAGCCCAGCTTCAGGGGTTGCTTGGCCTGGGTTTTAAATAAGCCACCGGCAATCATAGCTTCGACCTTAGTCTCGGCGTATTGATAGGCTGGGAAAAACTGCATCAAGTATTGGCGCGCAATGTGGCGATACACTTTTTGTTCAAACTGATTAAGCTTGTCAAACTGCGCAGACGAGATCGACTTTTCACTCGGCACAATCGCATGATGCGCTTCTACCTTGCTGTCGTTAAACGCTTTGCTTTTTATGCTGGGCTGAGCGAGCTTGGCATACTCTTGCAGCGGCTGGCAGTTCTGGCCAATCGCTTGCATCACACTCGGCGCTAAACTGTGCTGTTCAGCGGGTAAGTGACGACTGTCGGATCTTGGATAGGTAATTAACTGATGACGTTCATACAGACTTTGGCAGGTATCTAAAACCTGCTGCGCACTCATGGCAAATGCTTTCGCCGCTTCTATTTGCAGGGTCGATAAATTAAACGGCAATGGCGGTGGCTGTTGCTTATCTTTTTGCTCGAGCTTGGTGATTTCAGCGGGCTGTTGATGAATGCGCTGGCAGACGTTTTCCGCAAGCGGTTTATGCAGTATACGTCCTTCTTCATCTTGATACGGTTTGCAGGCTTCGCTGGGCTGCCACTTTAAAAGAAAAGATTCATCAGCGGCATTCACCAAGTTCGCTTCCACTTGATAAAAGTCGCGGCTGACGAAGTTCTTAATCTCCTCATCTCGCTTAACGACCAAGCCTAATAACGGCGTCTGTACGCGTCCAACCGATAATACCCCCTGATAACCTGCCTTCTGGCCTTGTAAGGTATACGCTCGGGTCATATTCATGCCGTACAGCCAATCGGCCCGTGAGCGAGACAGTGCGGATACCGATAGTGGGACGAACTCTTGGTTACTGCGTAAATTAGTTAAAGCGCGTTTAACGGCAGGAGGATTCAAGTCGCTGATTAAACAACGCTGGGTATTCTTTCTTTTATGGGCACTTATTTTAAGGTGACTTAAGACTTCGTCGACTAATAGCTGACCTTCGCGATCGGGATCTCCCGCATGCACGATTTGATCAGCCTGCTTTACCAGTTTGCGCAACACGGTTAATTGCGACCGAGTTTGGCTCTTGGCTTTTAACTGCCATTCTTGCGGCACAATAGGCAAGTGCTCAAGCTTCCAAGATTTGTACGCTTCATTATAAGCATCCGGCTCTGCCTGCTCTAATA
>JBNMOT010000122.1:0-10323 GCA_051275515.1 Oleispira sp.
ATACTTACCTTTCACCCTTGGAGACGCCATGCTCATTAAAGCCACCATCGTCTGCCTATTGATATTTATTGTGCTGAATCTATTTCGGGCATTGCCTCTAATGCTAAAGAGCAAGAATGACTCGCAATCACCCCATAAACCGATGTCGCACTTCTTTGGTCGTCGTCTTCTTCTGTCTATTTTTGTCTTTGCTCTATTATTACTGGCAATCGCCACGGGTATTATTGAACCGAACCCTCGCCCCTATTAATTAATGAGCCGAGCTTAATTACCAACAAGTAAATCTTAGCTACAACACTTGCTATAAAATATAGACGAAAATAAATAGGCACAGCCAAACCACATCAACAAAGTGCCAATACCAAGCCCCCGCTTGAAACGCAAAATGCTGATGAGGCGTAAAGTGTCCTTTCAAAATACGGCACCACACCACGAATAACATGATCGTACCTAAGGTTACATGTAGCCCGTGAAAGCCGGTGAGTAAGAAGAATGTGTTGCCATATACCCCAGAATCAAGCTTTAAATCCATCTCTTGGTATGCATGGATATACTCCACACCTTGCAAGTAAACGAACAAACTGCCGAGCAAAACGGTTAACAACAAAAATAAGGTCAAGCGTTTACGGTTGCCCTTTTCTAATGCCGTATGCGCAATATGCACCGTGACAGATGAAACTAATAAAATCATGGTGTTGTATAACGGTAAACCGATAGGCCCCATCGCTTGGGTTTCACTACCATCAGGGGTTCTAATCAGTGGCCATTGCGCGACAAATTCTGGCCACAACACCAAGTTCGTCATTTCATTATTACCTGCCCCACCCAGCCAAGGTACCGAGATCATGCGGGCATAAAATAACACCCCAAAGAAGGCGAAAAAAAACATCACTTCAGAGAAAATAAACCAACTCATGCCTTGGCGAAAAGAACGATCCATTTGTGAGCTATACAAGCCTCCCATCGACTCTTGGATCACATCTCGAAACCAACCAGTCAGCATAAAAAGAATTAAACCAACCCCTGTCAGTAAAATCCACGGGCCTTGCCCATTAAACAAATTACCGACCGTTGCACCCGCCCCTAAAGCAATCAAAAAGAGAGCAATAGCACCGACAATCGGCCATATGCTGGCATCTGGCACATAATAATGTTCATGGGGTTTATTCGCTGATTGCTCAGGAAGAGACTGTTCATGTTCACTGTAAGGATTAGACATCTTTACAACCTCTTGTTCTTCATTGCGTTAGCGCTGTGCCCGTAGGCTGAGCGTCATATAAGGTATAAGCCAAAGTTAATGTATTTATATCTTCAGGTAGATCTGGGTCGATATAAAACACTAAGGGTAACTCTGCCGATTCACCCGCCTCTAAAGGCTGACGGTTAAAGCAAAAACATTCGATTTTATTAAAATAACGTGCAGCTAAGCCCGGAGAAACCGACGGCACAGCCTGACCTATAGACGCCGTCGCCGTCAGGTTACGGGCAGCATATTTAATGGTTTTCGTTTCACCCGGATTAACCACAACACGGGTAATTTGCGGTTCAAATGTCCACTGCATCCCCGGACTGATATAAGCCACAAACTCCACAGTCACTTTACGACCACTAACAATACGCTGGCTCTGTTTCGTTGGCGTATTTGCCGTTTTACCGTTGATTCCCGTGAGATCACAAAACACGTCATAAAGCGGCACTAAGGCAAAAGCAAATCCAAACATGGCAACAGACATCAATATTAAAGACCAAAAAGAACGCTTCTTACCTTGCTGCCTTGCATCTTGATCTGTACTGGATTTCTGCTCTGTTTTCTTTTCTGAGCTGCTCATAACGTATCCCTGCGAAGGTCATTGACAGATATAATCAATGAAGCGAATAAAAGGGGTTAATCAATTTTTGGTGGCGTCGAGAAGGTATGATGAGGTGCAGGTGAAGCGACCGTCCATTCCAACCCTTCAGCCCCTTCCCATGGTTTTGCTGCTGCTGACTCACCACCGCGAATACACTTAATCACGACGGCCAAGAAAATCAGTTGAGATAAACCAAACATAAAGCCGCCAATACTGACCACCGCATTCACATCGGCAAATTGTAGGGCATAATCAGGAATTCGACGCGGCATACCCGCAAGCCCAAGAAAATGCATCGGGAAAAATAAAATATTCACTGAGACGACAGAGCACCAAAAGTGCCATTTAGCTAGCCGTTCATCAAACATATATCCCGTCCATTTCGGCATCCAATAATACGCAGCAGCCATAATGGAAAAAATGGCCCCCGACACCAAAACATAATGGAAATGCGCGACCACAAAGTAAGTATCATGATATTGAAAATCAGCAGGAGTAATGGCCAACATCAGCCCAGAAAACCCGCCAATGGTGAACAAAACAATAAAGGCGATAGCAAATAACATAGGCACTTCAAAGGTCAACGAGCCTCGCCACATCGTCGCCACCCAGTTAAAGACTTTCACCCCAGTAGGCACCGAGATCAACATGGTGCAATACATGAAGAACAGTTCAGCCGCGACAGGCATACCAGTGGTAAACATGTGGTGTGCCCACACGAGAAAACTGAGCCCAGCAATCGATGCCGTTGCATACACCATCGAGCTATAACCAAAGAGTTTTTTACGCGAAAATGTAGGAATAATGGCCGAAATGATACCGAAACTCGGCAGAATCATAATGTAAACTTCGGGATGACCAAAGAACCAGAAGATATGCTGGAACATCACCGGATCGCCGCCACCCGCCGCATTAAAGAAACTCGTCCCGAAATATTTATCAGTCAGTACCATGGTAACGGCACCTGCCAGCACGGGCATAACGGCAATTAACAAGAAAGCGGTGATCAGCCAAGTCCATACGAACAAAGGCATTTTCATGTAGGTCATACCCGGTGCACGTAAGTTAATAATGGTCACAATCACATTGATCGCCCCCATAATCGAACTTATCCCCATGATATGAATAGAAAAAACGAATAAACCCGTACTGGCAGGGCTATACATGGTCGACAGCGGCGCGTAGAACGTCCAACCGAAATTAGGCCCGCCCCCTTCCATAAATAGCGACGATAGCAACAACGTAAACGCAAACGGTAGAATCCAGAAACTCCAGTTATTCATTCTTGGTAACGCCATATCTGGCGCGCCAATCATCATTGGAATCATCCAGTTAGCCAGCCCTGTAAACGCCGGCATGACCGCACCAAAGACCATGATCAAGCCATGGACAGTGGTCATTTGATTAAAGAAATTGGGTTCGATTAACTGTAATCCGGGCTGAAATAATTCTGCTCGGATCACCATTGCCATCGCACCGCCAGTTAAAAACATGGCAAAACTGAAGATTAAATATAACGAACCAATATCTTTATGATTAGTCGTAAATAGCCAGCGTTTTAAACCGGTTGGTTGATGATCATGATGTGAACTGTGATCGTCTGAAAAACTGTTCTTTAACGCGTCGTCTTTTAAGATACTGCTGTTTGAGTCACTGCCTTCAACGTCAGTTTTAGCGTCTTCTCGTAACATATCCGTCATTGTCTGTTGCTCCCTTAAAGCTCTTTGCCGTTGAGCACAGCCTGCACTTCTGCAGCTTGTACGGTTTCGCCCGTATCATTACCCCATGCATTACGCTCATAGGTAATAACAGCCGCTAATTCTTTCAGGCTTAACTGAGGCCCGAATGCCTGCATCGCGGTTCCTTTGCGACCATGAACAACCACACTGATATGCTCTAATTTCTTAGCCGGATCAATCGAAACCCCTTGCCCAGCCAGAGCAGGGAATGCACCGGGAATACCAGCCCCTGTTGGTTGATGACACATAGAACAACGCGCGAGATAGGTTTTTTCACCCAACGCCATGAGTTCTTCCATTGGCATTTGCATCGACAATAAATGTTGCTCTTCTTCATACGCTGCTTGTTGGGTGGCTTTGGTGGCTGTTAGCCAGGTATCGTAATCATCCTGAGACTTGGCAATCACCACAATGGGCATGAAACCGTGGTCTTTCCCACACAACTCGGCACATTGCCCACGATAAATGCCGGGCTTATCGATACGTGTCCACGCTTCATTAATAAAGCCAGGGTTGGCATCTTTTTTTACTGCAAATGCAGGCACCCACCAAGAATGGATTACATCTTGTGAGGTAATAAGAAATCGAATTTTTTTACCAATAGGTAAGACTAGAGGGCGGTCTACTTCAAGTAAGTAGTTTTCACGCTTCTCTCGCTCGTTCTCAATTTCCGCAGAAGAGGTGGCCAACAGTGAGTAAAAATCGACATCTTCATTGAAGTAGTTGTAATGCCATTTCCATTGAGAACCCGTAACTTGAATGGTGATATCCGATTCTGACGTGTCTTCCATTGCCAACAAAGTGGTTGTCGCAGGAATCGCCATGGCAATAAGAATAACGAAGGGAATGATGGTCCAGAGAATTTCGACTTTAGTACTTTCATGAAACGAGGCCGCGACCGCACCACGCGATTTCCGATGATGGATAATGGCCCAAAACATGATGCCAAAAACAATAATACCAATGACCACACAAATATAAAAAATGGTCATGTGCAGGTCATAGACTTGCTGGCTAACCCGAGTTACCCCTTGAGTCATATTTAGCGGCATACTTTTCGTTTCGGCAGCCACAGGCAATGCCAAAACACTTAACAACAATACGCTGATCAGTCGACGAATCATCTTCCTGACCTCTCCTTTTGTCATCCTGACATTCATCAAGAACTGTTCAATGAAAACACGAGGTTATAGCAAAAACCAGTCTGTTTACGCGTAGCGCTCAGACTTTGGTTAACACTTTGTTTACATTTAACTTAGGACAAAACAGAAGAAATGAGCAAAGAATTACTAATAAAAAATTAATCCGGCATAAAAGTAGGCAAAACCAGATACGCAATCAGTAATTGAAATGAAAAGACGCTAAAAGTCACGATCTAGAAGCGTATGTGCACCAATACCGGTGTAACTCGGTATTTCAAGCTTGGCATTCTTGCGATCCAACGCTGCCAAGATCGCCAACGTGGGCAATCATGATCTAACGGGCTATACCGACTGATTAATTCTGCCCATGGCAACCAATTCAAGACTTGCTGAGCCGGGTTTTTAAACCCATGCCGATATTGTTCAGCCCCCATTTTTTTAGCTAATGCTGAATCACAACGATCGCCCGCTAAGACCAAACAGGCTTCTATTTGACTAAAATGGCAGCCAATACGCTGAATAAAAGTGGCTAACTCTTGGCTTTCACATTTCAATAATGCTTGATCGCACAATAATAAAACGGGGGTATTTTTCCGAGCAGGAAGTGACGCAAGCCATGATAAATCGGTGACAGATCCACGTTGCATGGTATACCGATCACTGCGATGGAAAAGACGCTCACGCCATAAAAGGTTCTCATCCGTATCTAATTCAAACCAACGACAACGGCCATTATCTAAACGATAAAAACGGGTATCAAGCCCTGCCCCAACATTGATAATAAAACCATTGGGATGACGGCGAAGAAATTTCAAGACTTGTTTATCACACTGTAAGGTCAGCGTAGCATGCAGTAATTGACGTTCAGACACGTTGCCAGCCAGACAATCAGGCACTAGATGACACTGACTACATGCAGCAGCAGCGATGGGATCATAAATAAGTCCATCATCAGCCAAACTTTCTCGGCTTCTAAGCCATAATGGCTGCAACAATTCAGAAGGTATGCGGTATCGAGAGGAATTAACCATTATCATCTCCATGTGACATGGAATAGATGATAATGACTATCATTAAGCTTTGCAAGGTATTCTAGATACTAATGCAAAACATAATGATTAATTAACATTTACAAGGATCGATTACATCCAGTCGGCAGTACGAATAACACCAACAGCAATGCCTTCAATCGTCAGTTGCTGATGAGTAAGATCAACAACAATCGGAGCAAAATCTTCATTTTCAGCATGCAACAAAACTTGCGAGCCTTGTTTATCAAGTCGCTTTACTGTTACATCATCATCAACACGAGCAACAACCACTTGCCCATTATGAACATCTTGGGTTTTATGCACAGCAAGTAAATCGCCATCCATAATACCGATGTCTTTCATGCTCATGCCATTAACCCGCAATAAGAAATCAGCGCGGGGTTTAAATAAGGCAGGATCAACTTCATAATGCGTTTCAACATGCTCTTGAGCCAAAATAGGTTCACCAGCCGCAACACGACCAATTAATGGTAAGCCTTTTTCTTCGACTTCATCATGACGTAATACACGAATACCTCGTGATGCACCCGGCACAATTTCAATCACTTCTTTACGTGCCAAAGCTTTTAAATGTTCTTCAGCAGCATTCGCTGAACGGAACCCCAATTCACGAGCGATCTCAGCACGTGTTGGCGGCATCCCACTATCTTCGATTTTTGCTTTGATCAAATCAAAGACTTCTTGTTGGCGCGGCGTTAACGGCTTCATGATTCACCCTGTTTGTTTATACAGTCTACTGTGAGTATATCCAGTGTTTACAGGCTTGAAAAGACAATTGTTCACGAAAAGACCAATCCGTATAGAAAGCGCAACGATTTAATGCAGTAAAAGCATTAAAATTAACACAAGTATTTGATTAATTACTGTGATTAGAACGTGAAAATTAACCGTGCTCAAACAAAGATTATCAATGAAATAATAAATAGAATAAAAGATTATTCAAAATCATAATTTGATATCAATATCTCGTATTTTCGCTGCATGAAAGCAGCCATTTTCTGCTATCCTTGCCACGCATTAAGAATTCGAGGCTAGTAAAAGATATGTCAAGTTGGCAGAAAATCTATCAAAAATTATTGAATTTGCCGCTTTCCGTGTTGGTTAAGACCAATTCAATTCCATCCGATCCCGTTACAGATTTAGAGTTAGATATCGAACGACCAATCGTTTATATCTTACCTTTCCGTTCAAATACGGATCTAATGACACTGCGTAGCAGCACCTTAGAATTAGGTCTACCCGACCCACTGACACCACTTGAAATTGGTGGCCAAAAATTCTCACGGTATGTTTTCGTGGCAAACGGCCCAAGTATTTTTGGCACCGATCGAGAATTACCGAAAGAATCACTTCAGTTATTCACCAGTTTACTTGAGCAGCATAAGCAAGATTCTGAGCTCGATATTCAGCTCATTCCGGCCTCTATTTTATGGGGACGAAAGCCTGGTAAAGAAAGCCACAGAGGGCCAGTACTGCGCCCACTCAATGGGCCTGAGAAATTTACCGCTATTTTGGGTCACGGACGTGATTGTTTAGTGCGTTTAAGCACGCCTGTATCATTGCGTTATATGGCTGAACATCACGGTACTGATGACGCAATCGCGCAAAAATTAGCACGGGTGGCAAAGATTCATTTCTCTCGCCAACAGATTGCGGCCTCAGGCCCTCGTTTGCCCGATCGCCAAGCCTTATTCAAGCGCCTACTGGCATCTAAGGCAATCGACAAAGTTGTTCGAGAAGAAGCTGAAAGCCGTGATGTACCGGTAGAAAAGGTCCGTAAAGAAGCCATCGACATGATGGAAGAAATTGCGGCTAACTTCTCTTATTCACTGATTAAAAACGCCGAACGCTTTCTCGGTTGGTTGTGGAATAAGCTCTATCAAGGGTTAAATATTCACAACGCTCAGCGAGTACGTAAGCTGGCGCAAGATGGTCATGAGATCGTATATGTTCCGTGTCATCGTAGCCACATGGATTATCTGCTTTTATCTTACGTTTTGTATAAAGAAGGCTTAGTACCGCCACACATTGCTGCGGGTATTAACCTGAACTTCTTCCCTGCAGGACCAATTTTCCGCCGTGGTGGTGGCTTCTTCATTCGTCGTAGCTTTAAAGGTAACCGCCTATATTCAACGGTTTTCCGTGAGTATTTAGCAGAGCTTTTTGCGAAAGGCTATTCCGTCGAATATTTCAGTGAAGGTGGACGCTCACGTACTGGACGTTTATTACCGGCGAAAACGGGTATGCTTTCAATGACAATTCAAGCGATGTTACGAGGCCTAAATCGCCCTGTTACATTGGTGCCGGTCTATATCGGTTATGAACACGTTATGGAAGTCGGTACTTACGCGAAAGAGCTACAAGGTAAGCGCAAAGAAAAAGAAAATCTGGGTCAGATTTTGCGGACGTTACGTAAACTGCGTAATTTTGGGCAAGGGTATGTGAATTTCGGTGAGCCAATTCCGCTGAATCAATACCTAAATGATAATGTGCCAACATGGCATAATGACATTAACCCAATCGAACCACAAAAACCAAGCTGGCTAAACCCCGTGGTGAACGATCTCGCCGTTAAAATGATGACACACATTAATGATGCCGCTGCGACGAATGCCCTCACATTGTGTGCGTTAGCATTATTGTCATCTCGTCAGCGCGCACTTAGCCGTGAAGAGCTCGAACAACAGATTGATAGTTACCTGCAAATTCTGCGTAACGCATCCTATTCTTCACAATGTACGATGCCAGACGAAGATGCAAAAACCTTGGTTGAACATGCACTAGACCTCGACAAGTTCATTGTAGAGCGTGATGGTTTAGGTGAAGTAATTTCGCTCGATCGTCAACAATCTATTTTGATGACTTACTACCGTAATAACATTATTCACTTGTTTGCGTTGCCGTCTTTGATTGCACATATCATCGTTCAGCATCAGAGCTTATCCAAAGATAATATTTATGAACAAGTGCAGTTACTGTATCCATTCTTAAAAGCAGAGTTATTCTTACGCTTTGAGAAAGACGAGCTGAATACAGTGATTGATTCCATCATTAATGAGCTGGTCCGTCAGCGTTTATTATTAAGTGATGGTGACATTATCTCGATGAATAATGCCCGTATTGGACCGCTACAGTTATTAGCCCGTACGATCACTGAAACGTTGCAACGCTATACCATCACATTAACGCTACTGCATGCAGATCCTCAAATGATGAAGAGTGATTTAGAGCAGCAAAGCCAAATGATGGCACAACGTTTAAGTCGCTTACACGGGATTAATGCACCAGAGTTTTTCGACAAAGGTGTCTTCGCGATATTAGTGAAAACGCTACGCAAAGAAGGTTACCTCAATGATGAATGTCATGCGGTGTCTCGCCAAGTAGAAAACCTTGCCGATCAATTAACGGCATTGGTTTCACCTGAAGTGAAATTAACCATTCAAGCGGTAATGAATCGCGATGAAAAAGCGTAATTCAATTTAGTGCTAATACACTGAGATACACCTTTAAACGAAAAGCTGGCATTGCCAGCTTTTTTATTGCCTGCTATTTACCTTAGTTACTTTATAAGCTTTTGGGTTATGGGGTTCCCAGTAGTCCTAAACATGTACATCACCCCTGACAATGTACTAGCGACTAGCTGGCAACCGCCGTATTCATTACGATACGTCTAAAAACACAAGCTTTTAGGTTACTGGTATATAAAACCTCTAAAGCTGTACCATTTTATTGGTCTCGCTAAAAACTAACCTGCACTCCAGAGCTGATAGGCTTCAGCTAAGTTAATGATTCATTAATGCAATGCCCGTTTAATAATAAGAAATAAGCATTTCTTAGTTTGATGGTGTTTTTTAATTAAAAAGCTGTACAGCCACTGTAACAATGACGATTTACACAAATCACAGACAATAAAAAAGCACCTTGTAGGTGCTTTTTTATATCGTTCAACATTTTGTTTATTTCATCATGACACTCATGGCGATACCTAAAAATATCAGCATGCCAACATAGTTATTATTCAAAAATGCTTTAAAACACAGTTCACGTTCTCGGCTTCCGATCAGTCGTTGTTGATACACAAATAAGCCTGATGCCATTAATAAGAACCAATAATAAACTTGATGTAAATCGAGACTGTGCCCAATAGAAATCATTAGCACTAAAGTACTTAACTGCAATAAACCAATAATAATTTTATCAAAACGCCCAAATAAAATGGCGGCGGATTTGATGCCAACTTTTAAATCGTCATCGCGATCGACCATGGCGTACTGGGTATCGTAAGCAATGGTCCATAATATATTGGCGGCAAACAATAACCATGCAACCACAGGTAACTCGCCCGCTTGTGCGGCGTACGCCATTGGAATTGACCAACCAAATGCCATACCCAGTACAAGCTGCGGTAAATGGGTATAACGCTTCATAAACGGATAGGCTGCGGCCAATGCCAGCCCAACGACAGAGAGCATAACCGTTAAGGTATTCATGGTCAGTACTAATAAAAACGACACTAAGACCAATAAACCAAATAAACCGA
>JBNMOT010000123.1:0-10163 GCA_051275515.1 Oleispira sp.
AGCCAGAATGCTCAGTATGGTTTTATTGCGGCTTCTCAGTGGCAGGGTCAAGGTTCTGGCTGGCTTGTGCCAGAGCATTTGCATCAGCCTATTCAGCAAGACGCGGTGATATTAGCGCGCGCGAAAGACAATAAAGCCGTCTTTGAGTTGGTTGACTATTTGCAATCCCCGGCGGCCGCGGTCATCATTCAAAACCATGGTTATCAGGTGGCGCATAAGTCATCAAAACCTTAACGCAGCGATAGGAAGTTTAATACGTGGAACCATTGCTGGGCTTAGCCTCACAAGATTGGCAAGCAATATTGTTAACCGTACGTCTTGCGAGTCTGGTGACGGTTATTTTATTAGTGATCGCAACGCCTGTTGCTTGGTGGTTGACCACGACTCAATCCAAGCTAAAGCCCGTGATGGGTGCAATCGTGGCGCTACCGTTAGTATTACCGCCCACCGTGATTGGTTTCTATTTATTAATTGCAATGGGTCCGAACGGCCCCGTGGGTGAACTAACTCAATCTTTAGGCATAGGCACGTTACCTTTCACCTTTACCGGTTTAGTCATCGCCTCCGTCATTTATTCTTTTCCTTTTGTCGTTCAGCCAATTCAAAACTCTTTAGAAGCATTAGGCACAAGACCGTTAGAAGTCGCCGCAACATTAGGCGCTTCGCGCTTAGATACCTTTTTCACCGTCGTACTGCCTCTCGCTAAACCTGGGTTTATTACTGCAACGATATTAGGCTTTGCGCATACGGTCGGAGAGTTTGGCGTGATCCTGATGATTGGCGGCAATATTCCGGGGGAAACCCAAGTGATTTCGGTATTGATTTATGAACACGTCGAAAGCTTGCAATATGGCCAAGCCCACCGTTTATCAGCGGGAATGATTATCTTCTCTTTTATAGTGTTGCTGCTTTTATACGGTTTTAATCAAAAGCAAAAAGCTATTCGAGTGATTAACTAATGGACAAGACCAACACATTATCCATTGCCCTGGCGTGGTCACGAAAAGCGTTCAATCTTGATATCGACTTGACGATGCCTGCGCAAGGCGTAACCGCTATTTATGGCGCATCGGGTTCAGGAAAAACCAGTCTATTACGCTGCATTGCAGGGCTGGAAAAAGTGAAAGGCTGTGAGTTGAAATTTCGTGATCAAGTTTGGCAAGATCGCAAAAAGTTTGTGCCCACGAATCAGCGCGGTATTGGTTATGTTTTTCAAGAAGCCAGTTTATTCCCCCACCTCACTGCGGGCGCTAATTTAAGGTATGCGTTAACGCGAGCTCGCTCGGGTAACGTATTAACAACGTTTGCTGACGTGGTTGAGTTATTAGGCTTGCCTACTTTATTGGATCAATACCCTGATCAATTATCTGGGGGGGAGCGCCAACGCGTTGCCATTGCGCGCGCACTGCTCATTAATCCACAGTTATTACTGATGGATGAACCTCTGGCGTCTTTAGATCATCAGCGTAAGCAAGAGTTACTGCCGTATCTAGAACGCATCTGCCATCAGTTTAATGTGCCGGTTATTTATATCAGCCATTCGTTATGGGAAGTCTCTTTACTGGCCGATCATATCGTAATGTTAGACGCCGGACGGGTGACTAAATCGGAGAATTTTTTAGCAGCGATTAATAAACCGGATTTCCCAATTTTGCAACAAGAGAACATCAGTAGTTTATTGCAATGTAAGGTGATGGAGCACAATCAAAACTGGGGCCTTACTCGTTTTACGTTGAAAGGAATGGACAAGCAGGCAGTAGCAGAGAGCTTATCGGAAAAGAAAGTCCAGCCGCATTCTTTATGGTTACCGCAATGTGATCTAGCGCCGGGCCAAGAAGTGCGGCTTAATATCTTAGCCAGCGATGTCAGTCTGTCGTTAAGCCATCATGACGATACCAGTATCAGTAATATTTTACCGGTGACGATTATGAGCATTGAACCTTTAACCCATGGTTTGTTAATGCTGCAACTGCAATTAGGTGATGCCATATTACGGGCTAAGTTAACGCAGCGTTCGGTGGATCGCTTAGGATTAACGATTGGCCAAAAGGTGTGGGCGCAAGTTAAATCGGCCGCGCTAATTCAGTAATACAGCTTCGATAAAAACGGCTTAAAAATATACGGCTGCAACGATCAATAAATTCAACAGGAAACATATGACACATAAAACCGCATTGGTGATTGGCGCGACAGGATTAATTGGTAGGCATCTGGTTGATGAGCTTATTGCCTCATCGCGTTTTACTCGTATTATAACCTTGACCCGTAAACCGTTATTAATCGATTCTGCTAAGTTTGAAAATCACGTGGTGGATTTTGAGCATTTAGACGATTTTTCACCTTTATTCACGGCCGATTCCCTCTCTTGTTATGTCTTATTTTCTTGTCTGGGAACCACCAAAAAGCAAGTCGGTTCTATTGCCGCTCAGCGCCGAGTGGACCTAGATTATCAATACAGCGCCGCCCGCATTGCCCGTGAGCAAGGTATCCGCGAATACTTTTTAGTCTCCTCCAGTGGCGCGAGTGCCAATAGTCCATCGCCGTATTTAAAAATGAAGGGGCAGTTAGAAGACAAGATCCTGGCGTTAGATTTTCCTCGTAGTGTCATTTTTCGCCCGTCTTTATTATTGGGTAAGCGAACCGAGCCCAGATTGGGAGAAGACATTGCGGCGAAGGTCATGCCGTTATTAAAATACATACCACTATTGAAAACCTATCGCCCAATTACGGGTCAGCAGGTCGCGGCTAAAATGGCGGCGATTGCAGATAGAGCCGGTAAAGGACAAGAAAGCTATAACCTTGACCAAATATTCTGACCGACTCAGCCACTGCTATTGAGTGAGCCGTACTAGACCTAGGTCAGTTTAATCGCCGCAAAATCACGTCATACTGCCTCTCTACTGGGTGCTATAAACAGATAAAAGTATGATCGGTTTATAGCCTAGAGATAGGGAGGTTATTGTGAAAAAATTCGTCGTAATACTGGGCCTAATTATTGGGCTGGTGGCCATTATCAACGTCTGGCCCGCCAAAGCGATTGCGGTGTCGGTCGTCGAGGTCAGTCAGCAAACGGTAGAATCTTTGGTATCCAATACCCGTTCGGGTACGGTCAAAGCGTGTCAGCGTTCAAAGCTCTCTTTAGCCTTAGGCGGCCAGGTCAATCGTCTGCATGTCGAGCAGGGTGATCATGTTGCGCAAGGCGCTTTATTATTAGAGCTTTGGAATGATGATTTAATCGCGGCGCTCGCGCAGGCCAAAGCACAAGTCAAAATGGCGCAGATAAACCAACAATCCGCCTGTCATCAAGCGCAAGCCGATGAGCGTGAGCTGCATCGAATCCGTGAATTACAACAGAAAAATCTGGCTTCAACAGAACAGCTCGATCGTAGCCAAACCCACGCGGATATCATGGCGCTGAGCTGCCAGCAAACTCAGGTGCAAGTGATTCAGGCGCAAGCCAATATTGATATACAGCAAGCTCGTTTAGCCCAAACTCAATTAGTCGCGCCGTTTGCCGGCATCATCGCCGATGTTCATGGGGAGGTCGGGGAATACGCGACACCATCCCCTCCAGGAGTGGCTACACCACCGGCGATCGATTTAATTAATGATCAATGCTTATATATTTCCGCCCCCATTGATGAAGTGGATGCGGCGCGCATACAGGTGGGTATGGCCGCGAGAGTGAGCCTTGATGCGTTTCGTCAGCAGTCATTTGTGGGGCGAGTAAAACGCATTGCACCTTATGTACAGGATAATGAAAAACAAGCGCGTACGGTGGATGTGGATGTTGAGTTAACGGCTCTTCCGGAGACGGTGAAGTTGTTGGTCGGCTATAGCGCGGATATGGAAATTATTATTCAAGCCCGCGACAATGTCTTGAGCATTCCTACAGATGCATTGATTGAGGGTAATCGGGTTTTAGTATTAAGCCAAGAGGGTGAGACATTAGAGCAAGCGGAACTGGAGCTGGGTTTAAGTAACTGGAATTGGACTCAGGTCATTGCAGGGTTAACCCTAGGTCAGCAAGTATTGATCTCGCTGGACAATCCGGCGGCGATTGCTGGGGCAAAAGTTACAGCCGAGCTGAAGCCCAAATTAAAGGCCATAGAGACGTATGATTGAGATTAAGCAGGCCAATAAAACCTTCTTATTAGGGGATCAGCCCGTTCATGCGCTGAATAATATTGAGCTAAATATTCAAGCAGGGGAGTACCTGTCTATTATGGGGCCTTCCGGTTCCGGTAAATCCACCTTACTGAATCTGCTGGGCCTGCTCGATGTGCCCGATAACGGTGAGTACTGGTTGCAAGGTAACGATTCTGTGGTTAAAGATACCGTGCCGATGGATGAGGAAGAGCGCGCTCGCTTTCGTCGCGACCATATTGGTTTTGTATTTCAGTCTTATCATTTAATTCCCCGTTTAACCGCCGCTGAAAATATCGAACTGCCGATGGTATTAGCGGGCATTCCTCCTGCTAAACGTCAGCAAAGATTAGCCCCCATCCTAAAACGTTTAGGGTTAGAAGAACGCGCCCAGCATTTACCCAATCAATTGTCCGGCGGGCAGCGCCAGAGAGTCGCGATAGGCCGAGCCATCATTATGCGGCCTAAGCTGTTATTAGCCGATGAACCCACCGGTAATTTAGACAGCCATTCTGGCATTGAAGTCGTTGAACTTTTGGAAGAGCTCAACGGCGACGGCATCACCTTGATTATCGTGACCCATGATGCAGATTTGGGCGCCCGGGCCAAGCGCAAAATTCGCATGGTTGATGGCAAGATAGTCGGCGATCAATTAGAGGCTGATTCTGCTACTGCCATTGAGGTGGGCTAATGCGCTGGCAAGATCAATTGCAATTTAATCTACGCGCCTTATCCCGGCAACGGTTTCGTACCCTGATGCAATTAATCGCCATGTCGATTGGGGTCTTTTCAGTCGTATTATTAACGGGCTTAGGAGAGGGTGGGCGGCAATTTGTGATGGCCGAATTTTCTGTGCTCGGCAAGGACATCTTAATTGTTCTGCCGGGGCGGAAAGAAACGTCTGGGGGAATGCCACCGTTAAGCGGCGGTACCCGCGATATCACCCTGCAAGATGCGCAGAGTCTGGCCCGTTTACGCAATGTCGACGGTATTGCGGCCTTAGTCGTGGGTAAAGCAGAAGTAAGCTATGGCGGGCGTAATCGCGAGACCTTGATCTTAGGGGCGAACGCCGATTTTTTTCCGATACGCCATATTAAAATACAGCAGGGGCAGGCGCTGCCCGAGATGGCGCTTGATCAAGCGCGCCCCATCTGCGTCATTGGCCCCACACTTAAGCGCGAACTCTTCTCGGCGCAGCCGGCATTAGGACAGTGGTTGAAAATAGCGGGTAGCCGTTGTCGGGTTATCGGGATCTTAGCAGACAGTGGTACCGGCTTGGGTTTTGATATGAACAGTGCCTTAATCATGCCGGTGGCCAGCAGTATGCAGTTGTTTAATACCGAGGGTTTATTTCGAGTCATGGTGGATGTGCGCTCGGTTTCTGCCACAGTTAAATTAGCGGATCAAATTGAACAGGTTATGCAACAGCGCCATGAAGGACAGCTGGACATTACGGTGATTACTCCCGCCTCTATTCTTTCTGCTTTTGATGACATTCTTGGGGTGATTACCCTAGCCATTGCCGGTATTGGTGGCATTAGTTTGTTTGTTGCGGGAGTACTCATTATGAATATGACCTTGATCAGCGTCTCTCAGCGTACTGCAGAAATTGGTTTGTTGAAGGCTCTAGGCGCCTCGAGTAAGGAAGTGCGTATTTTATTTGTCAGTGAGGCGTTGATGCTGTGCTTGGCGGGAGCCTTGTTGGGCATTGTGTGCGCTGAAATTTCATTATGGCTGGCGGGGATGCAATTCAAAGATCTTCTTTTTATTGCACCTTGGTGGGCGAGTATTTTGGCGCTGCTGGTTGCATTAGGCTGTGGCTTAATTTTTTCTTGGTTGCCTGCTGGCAGAGCTGCAAGCCTTCCTCCCGTCGAGGCGCTTAAATGATGACTAATAGTAAAGATAGCAGTAAAAATAAAAAAACAAACCCCAGAGGCATGCGTTGGCAAGATTGGTTGCGACTGGTGTCGTCATCGCTGCGCTTTAATCCCTTAAAAAGTGTATTAACTTCTTTAGGGATTGCGATTGGGATTACTGCAGTGGTCCTCTTAACCTCTTTAGGAGAGGGCGTGCGCAGCTATGTGATGGATAATTTTTCTCAATTCGGCACCCGCATTATCGCGGTCACTCCAGGCAAGGATGATACCTCAGGTATGGGAGGTATACTGAGCTCGGTGCGCTTTTTATCGTTAGCCGATGCCCACAGTTTAGAAAGGCTGCCCCATGCGGAATATGTGGTAGCGAATGTACAAAGCTCCGGTGCGATTAAGTACGGCGCTTACCGTCGTAATACCGAGATCTTAGGCACGACCGCTAGCTTTATTGAGGCGTGGGATTTTCCTTTAGCCAGTGGCCAATTTTTGCCTGCCGTGCGAGGTGAGGTAAGCCCCGCCCATGCGGTTTTAGGGCACAAGGTGAAACAGGAACTGTTTCAGTCTCATAACCCTTTAGGCAAGTTTATTCACATTGCGGGGCAGCGCTATCGCGTTGTGGGGGTGATGAAAGAGAAGGGCTCAATGTTAGGCTTTGATCTGGATGACATGGTCTATATCCCCGCTGATCGCGGTTTGACGTTATTTAATCGTGAAGGTTTGATGGAGATTGATATTGTATTTTCAGCGCAAACTAACTCTACCGCGATGTCGCAACGGATTTATAATACATTGCTGGAACGCCATGGGCAGGAAGATTTTATCTTAATTACTCAAGACGAAATGCTCGCCAGTTTGGACAGTATTTTGTCGATACTCACGCTGGGGATTGCGGCTCTAGGATCCATTTCTCTGCTGGTTGGTGGCGTGGGTATCTTCACTATTATGACCACTAATATTCGCCAACGCAGCGCTGAAATTGGCTTGCTGCGCGCGCTCGGCACATCCCGTAGACAGTTGCTTAGCCTGTTTCTAGGAGAGGCCATTTTATTATCGTTCATCGGGGGAATTTTTGGGATGCTGGTGGCTATGTTGGTATTAGCTTTGATGGCCTACTTTGTGCCTGCTTTCCCCATTAGCCCTAATCCATTTTATTTACTGTTAGCGTTATTTATGTCAGCTGCGATAGGCTTACTGTCTGGGATACGTCCTGCTTGGGCCGCGAGTAAAATAAGCCCCGTTTATGCTTTACATGATGAATGATCGGCTAGGAAGCATTAGCAAAAATAAAATACGCTGACTGGAAAAAGTTATTGGACACTAATATTTGAGATTATTTGTCCCAATCAAAATCCTTTTCTTCACCATGGATCAATTTGGTCCATGCTGGGCCTTCATCAGTATCTTGCCACGTTGCATTAGAGCAGCGTACTTCTTTACCTAATGCCGTGTGCAATATCCGGCCACATTCTAGGTCGTTATTCCACGGTGTTTGATTGACTTTAAACCAGAGGCTAGCGAAGTTTTTATTGCTGTTTAGCGTGAATAAAACTTCATTACCATCGACTAACCATTGCACGGTTTTAGGCGTAGTTTTTTGCTCTTCTACTTGTGCAAACTGGGTGCAAAGCCAGTCATAAACTTCGCCGGCTTCAGCTTTAAGTAGGTAAACTTCAATATCAGGAAAACGTTCGCTCATAATGATTTTTCTTCGACTTCTATAGATTCAAGAGTAG
This sequence comes from Oleispira sp., assembly GCA_051275515.1. Classification (GTDB taxonomy): domain Bacteria; phylum Pseudomonadota; class Gammaproteobacteria; order Pseudomonadales; family Oceanobacteraceae; genus Oleispira. The sequence continues at coordinate 7,754 of JBNMOT010000123.1, forward strand.
GGGTTTTAACGCGTTCGCGATTAGCGAAGCTTAAAAAACGTAAAAGGCTTAAAGACAGATACCCTATTATAGCGGCAATCCCGCCGATAATCGCTAGTATAAATCCAAATAGTACGATGATTTCTTGCCCCAAGGATGAGGCCAAGGCATTGTCAGCATACAGAATGATCCCCATACCAAAGAAAAAGCCGACCGCACCTAGGGTGAAAATCCAAATATTATCGGCCTGCTTGTCTGCGCGTTTTAGCAACCATTGGTGAATTACTTTAAGCATGTCGGTGCACTCTATTAGTCAGACTTCATTTCAGGTTTTAATTGCTTTAATAAGCGGCTGGGTAAGTTTTTAATGGTTAAACTGTTCTCGCTAGGATCAAAGCTAATATCACTGCCTAGCGCCGTTGCCGCAAAGCTCAACGTGACTTCTTTGTTCTTACCGCTATAACGTAAATAATTCTTCAAGCTTTTACGATCTGGAATCAGATCTGTTTTAATCATACTCTCGCCATGGGCTAACGCTGACGAACTCTCATTCATTGTAGACTCTGAACGCGGACGCACGTCACGGCGCTCACGCTTTTTAAGGGCAACAAACTGCTCAAACTTTTCTGGGGCACTGCTGTCGAGTTGACCTGACAAGGTTTTGAATTCAACCGTCTCACCTTGTTTATCTTGCTCTACACAATATTCGATCACTTTCGTTTTTGTTTCAACTGACTGATCTTCCGAAAGAGTAGAAGCATATTCTTCAACGATCTCTAAGAACTCTTGAGTTTCTTGCTCGATATCGAGGGTATCAATAAATCCAGCAAAATCAGAAAACAGTTTTTGAACGGGTTTATCACCACGGCCAAAACTAAACGTGAAATATTTCTCTTCGCTGCGCGTGCCTGCTTCTTGCTCTTTTTTTAAGGCACTTGTATCGATACACAGTGCAAAACCCGTATTTGAAAAATCGAGAATGCGACTTTCAGTCAATTGCATATCGCTGGTTAAACAGAGGTTACTTTTTTCACGTAAATGAAAGATATAAAGCTTGTCGGTATCGGCGAGTTCTTCTGTTGCAAAGGCAAGGTAGCCATCAATTTCCAGTTCAGTATTGTCCATCATATCGGCGAACTGCTCGCTGATCTTTTTGGTCCAAGATAAAAAACTCTGCTGATCGTTTAACCAATTAAGGGTCAGCCCTTTAACGCGAGTCACCTCAGGGTTGAAACAGCCATAACGTTTGCTAGCACGTTGTACAAGGATACCTTTTAACTGACTCATCACAAGATGACAATAATCATCAACGTCCTGTTCATTGACGGTCGTTGTGACCATCGCCGCAGGCTTTTGTGCTTCTTTATTAATTTGATGAGTAATGAAATGAGTAACAGGCATTGTTGTTCCGTTAACGATAAGGAATGAGCTTTTAATTCGTCTATTCTAGCACTTTGATTACAGGCCAGCGAACAGATATACATCGAATTTAGGGTGCCATGTTAGTAACGTGTCTAAGCATCAATAAACAGGGATTTAGTGAGAAATTGACAATTAATCAGTGTCACAACATAAAAAAATTACTGATAAAACGGCTAAAAACATGGGAATTGTGAATTATTAACAGCTTCTGTGTATAAGTCTGTGTGTAATCAAAATATAACTCCAGTTTACCCCCGTTTTATATGGCTCTCAGTCAGATTGTATATTTATTGATCAGGGTGGTATTTTATCTGAAACCCTCTGATGTCAAGGGTTTGAGCGATAATAATGGAAAAAATTATTGGACAAAATACACGCTAATAAAATTAAAAATAAATTAAATAAAGTGCAAAGCAAGTCTTTATTTTCAATAAAAACGAATTAATTTGACGAGTTATCACAATCTTACCCACAGAATGTGTGGATAAGGTTGGGCATAAGATAGTTGAAACTACATCGGGGCCTTGCTACCGCTCGCTTAAGGTCACTCTGTTGTTTTTTTGAACGCAAAAAAAATATTGTGTAAGACAACTCACGACAAAGTGTTGGAATGTTGACAGATAGGACATTTAGTAAAACTGTCACGATTTAGCCAATTGTGCATAAATATTTTTTACTGAAGCGTTCCGTTAAACTTGATCTTGAAATGGATACTGTTTATCTATACAGTCGATTATATGAAACTTTACATAGCAGAGAAGCCCAGCCTTGGGCGTGCCATTGCCGATGGCCTAACCAGCATGTTAAATAAACCACACAGAAAACAGCAAGGGTATATCGAGCTGGCAAATGGGGATGTGGTGAGTTGGTGTATTGGTCATTTATTAGAGCAGGCAGAGCCGGATGCTTATAATGAAGCGTACAAATCTTGGAAGCTTGAGCACTTGCCTATTGTGCCGCAAGAATGGCAGTTAAAAGCCAAGAGCCAAACTCGGTCGCAATTAACCGT
>JBNMOT010000124.1:0-10053 GCA_051275515.1 Oleispira sp.
TCACGAGTAACTGTCTCACCTGCCAAAGCGAATAGGCTGATCATTTTTGAATCGCTAAAATTAAAGGTATAGCGAATGCGGCGTAATACATCGTTATTAGTCACGGTGTTATTCTCAAGAAGTCAAAAATTGTTAATAATGGATTCTAGCAGATTTCGGTGATTATTATTGAGCAAAATTTTGATGGGCAATGAGGTACCGTCAAAATAGTGTATAGCGTGGGATCAAACGGCGTGGTGTATTTCCTTTTATATCACGGCGTCGCTATCAAATGTCTGTTCTAAACGCAGGCATTAAACAGAGTTATCGCCCACGCTATAAGCAATGGTTAGGCTAATTTCTTGCAGTGATAAACCACTTTCTTTTTGCATGTCATTAAAAAAAGCCTGTGCGGCTTTTAACGATTTCTTAGATTGCAGGCCACCGTCAATAATTTCGTTCGCGCGCAAGTAAGCTTCAACATCACGAGATAGCAAAAATGTATCTTTTCCCAATTGGCGTAACGTATACGGCCCCGTATTACCGCCCAAACGAGCGCCGTGCTTTTTAAGCCAAGCCCACAAGCCAATAATGTCATCCGCCGGCCATTCAGCTACCAGCTGATTAAAAGGTTTACCTTCATCTTTGGCTGCAAAGTGAATCATTGAGGCATTCGCGGGCACGGTTTTCACTTTATTGTAATTTCTCACAATTCGTTCATCAGTAGATTTTTCTTCTAGCATCTCGGGTGGCATCATCAATAATTTCTTAATGTTGAAGTTCCAAAATACCTCACGAAAACCCGGCCACTTCTTATTGATAACCGACCAATAAAAGCCACTCTGAAAAATCTTGCGAGTAAATTCTTCTAACCACTCATCATCAGAGACTTTCAATAACTGCTTAGGGGTTAATGGCTTATAGACAATCGAAGCCAATGCAGCTTTACCACCCTTACGCTTAACAGCACGTTGTTGAATATCAAAAAATGTTTCCATGAGGTCTCCACGAGCCATGTTTAATAAGCAAAAAGACGATTTTTAAAACATCTTAAAGTAATTCGTTTTAAGGAAATAGAGCAGGTTAATCATTTTAATAGAATAATCTGTTGCAAAAAAAAACCCTGTTAAATTATCATTGCTGACACTTTTACAGGGCTTAGAATGTATTGAAAAAACCGTTACTTAAGAAACGTCTTTAATTTTTTTAGCGGCTGTTTTTTTAGCAGGCTTCTTTGCAACTTTAGTTTTCTGTTCTGCAACATCGTGCTTAATAGAAACAGGACCTAGGCCTTCAAGAGGAAAATGATCAACGTTAACCATTTCTAAAACATCTACTTCAAAAGCAATCATGAAGTCGGCTTCGTCTTGGGTAAGTACGCCCATTGTTACGCCATCGGTGATGCGATTTTCAATGGTTAGATTCGACTCATCGTATTTCCCTGCTTTCAATGCAATACCAATCTTCTTATAGATCGGATCAGCTTGGTCAACACGCGCTAACAATGAATCGTACTTGAACATTGGGTTGCGACCGTTATCACCACGGTAAGTACCCGTGATCAAACGCTCACGTGTTGCGGTTGCCGATGTTGTTAAGTCAACAATCTTAGCCACAAGCTTATCGCTTGGCTTAGCCGCACTGCGACCTAAAGGCATCGTCAATGCGCGCACTAACCAACCAACAGGACGAGCTGGCAAGTTCTTAGTGAAACCATCTAATGCTTCTTCGAATTCAGAGAACAACTTAGCCATAGCGTATTCTACCAAGGGTAAATCATCTTTCTGGCGACCTTGATCTTCCCAATGCTTTAACGTCATTGACGCTAAGTACAATTTAGAAAGCATGTCAGCCAAGCGTGCAGAGATCAGTTCACGGAACTTCAACGTGCCACCTAAAGAGAACATCGCCATATCAACACATAAAGCGAAACTCGCAGAGTAACGGTTGATCTGCTTGTAATACTTCTTCGTTGGACCAGAAGCCGGAACAGAAGTGAACGCCGCGTTGGTTGTGCTCAAGACAAAAGAGCGTGCCATGTTTGAAAAGATGAAACCAAAGTGGCTGAATAATGCTTTATCAAACGCTTTAATATCATTGGTTTTTGCGGCATTCATTTCAGGTAAAACATATGGGTGACAACGAATCGCACCCTGACCAAATGTGATCATAGTACGAGTAAGAATGTTGGCACCTTCAACGGTGATCGCAACCGGCACTGAAGAGTAGCCTGATTCAACATAGTTACTTGGGCCACGACAGATCGCACTACCGCCGTGAATATCCATGCTATCAATTGCAATCTGGCGAGCCGATTCCGTTAAGTTGTACTTCAGGATTGCTGAAGGTACTGAAGGCTTTTCACCGTTATCAATCGAAATTGCAGTAACTCGTGCGGCTGCTGAGTTGATGTAAGAGTGGCCTGCGATACGCGCTAATGGCTCTTGCACACCTTCAAGTTTAGATATTGGAATACCAAATTGACGACGAATTCGAGCATAGGCACCTGCTGTAGCAATACCGTATTTTCCACCGCCAGCGCCAGAAGAAGGTAGTGTAATACAGCGACCTACCGATAAACATTCAACCAACATTCTCCAACCTTGACCTGCGTTTTCGACACCACCAATGATAAAATCTAGAGGAATAAAAACATTTTCACCAAAAATAGGGCCATTCATAAACGGCGAACCGATTGGGTTATGACGATTACCAATCTCCAACCCTTCAAGGGTGCGTGGTAACAGCGCAACCGTAATACCTATGTCGCTTTTGTCGCCTAATAATTTATCAGGGTCAAACATTCGGAAGGCTAAACCTACAACAGTGGCAACAGGAGCAAGTGTAATATAGCGCTTACTGAAGTTCATATTGAGACCAAGAACTTCTTTACCTTCCCACATGCCTTTACATACAACCCCTGTATCAGGCAAAGACGTTGCGTCTGAACCCGCGCGTGGGCCAGTTAAACCAAAACAAGGAATTTCACGACCATCGACTAGACGTGGAAGATAATGATTTTTTTGTGCATCAGTACCGTACTTTAATAACAACTCAGCAGGACCTAAAGAGTTTGGAACGCCAATAGTTGACATTACCGCGCTGGAAATACCGGAAATTTTTTGCAAAATAGCAGACTGTGCTTGAGCAGAAAACGCTAAGCCACCATATTCTTTTGAAATAATCATCGAAAAGAAACGATTGGCCTTGATGTAGTCCCAAAGTTCAATCGGCATATCACCGTTTTCTTTGATTTCGTATTCGTTGATCATCGAGCATAAAACTTCAACTTCATTATCTAAAAACGCCTGCTCGTCTGGACGCAGCTGAGGATTTGGATGATCCAACAATTTGTGCCAATTAGGCTTACCTGCAAAAAGTTCGCCATCCCACCAAACCGTACCTGCATCTAACGCAGTCGACTCAGTTTCTGACATTTCAGGCAAAATCTTCTTATAAACAGCAAAAATAGGACGAGTGATTGTATTGGCCCGAAAAGACGAGAGGCTCAATACACCCAATACAGCAGTAAAAATAACAGATGTGACAATAAAACCGGTTGCTGCATCAAAGAAATAAGCCGCTAGGGTAATAGCGGCGGTTACTAAGGTAGAAACTTTCAAATTAGCTTTTTTATAAGCTAAACCGATTAATGCAATTATTAATAGCACGGCCCAAGTTGTGGTAGTCATAAAGACCCCTTATTTTTAGTTTAATGGTTTTAAAGTGGCATGCTTTTAATTGCATGTTTTATATTAAAGAGGCGAAATAAGTACAAGGGCACCTTTAAAAGGGCAAAGGAAAAACACCGAATAACCAACCTCCTAATAGTATTTAAGCAACAATTGTTAAATGCTTCAACATCATACGAGCGTTTTAATTATTTGGATTAGTGATCTCTGGTCACTAATAAGCTGGATTACTCTGTACTTATTCCCATTAGAAGGCGGCAGACTTAATAGTTGTCTTTTGAAGTCTATTTAAATCGATGTTGGCGTAAAAAGACCTATAGATAATTACGTAATTTTTAGAAGATTTTATATGGTTAAAGACTATTTTTATTCCAACAAGGAAGAATGGCCTAGGTTGAACTAGGCTATTAAAGACATTTTAAAATTTTCGTAGGGATATCTTTCATGTTGGAGCAGTTCTCGCCGTGGACACTGGTACTTATCGCCATCATTACTATGTTGACGGTGTATTTTCACTTTTTCCATTATTCGACTAAAACGGTAGAGCTAGCGCCCAATATCCTGACAAGTATCGGTATTTTTGGTACTTTTTTAGGGGTCGCGCTGGGACTGTGGAGTTTTGATACCAGCGACATTCACGGCAGTGTGCCTAAGCTAATGGATGGTTTAAAAACAGCTTTTTGGTCATCTATTGCGGGCTTACTGGGTGCGTTAACGATTAAGCTGCGCAGCACTTTTTCTCAATCAGGGCGAAGAACTAAGCATCAAACACGCGCTGCCAGCATTGATGATCTTGATGCTTCCTTAAAATTACTGGCCGATCAATTTAATCCACAAAATGCTGAATCAGTACCGGCCCTGTTGAAGAACCAACACGAAGATAACCAAAATGGCGTTGGCAAAATAATATATGTATTAGAACACTATGAAGAACGCATGGCTGATGCTAACGCTAAAGCGCTAGTGGAGGCGATTGAAGCGGTGATGCAAGATTTCAATGCCCGTATTAACGAGCAGTATGGCGATAATTTCAAACGCCTTAACGAAAGTGTTGGCAAAATGCTGGACTGGCAAAATAATTATAGGGCTCAGCTTCAACAACTCACTGATGAACAAGAACGAACGGCTAGCTCAATGAAAGAAGCGAGTAACGCTTTCGAATACATGGTGAAGCATGCGAATGCCTTTAACGGCATTTCAGAATCGCTACAAGAAATGCTCAGCGGCTTAGACGCTCAACGCTCTAACTTAGAGGATCAGCTTGGCGGTCTCGCTGCGGTGGTTAACAATGCGGCAGAAGGGTTACCGCAGTTAGAAGAACGCATAGGCGCACTTACCACAGGTATTGCAAGGCAAGTGCATGAACAGCAGCGTTGGACAGTAGAGCATATTACTCATGCACAAGAAGGCATTCAGCAGCAGTTATCTGCGGTACTGGAAAACTCCAGTGCACAATTACAACAGCAGCAACAACTTACTCATCAACAACTTACGCGCATTGCTGAAAAGGTTGAGCGTCAGGTTGCGGTATTAGACGATTCTATGGAAGAAGAGCTGAATAAAGCACTAAAATCTTTTGGTATGCAGCTTACTTCTTTATCAGAAAAGTTTGTAAGTGATTACTCACCTCTCACAAAAAAGCTGCAAGATGTAGTGAAGTTAGCGGAAGAATTTAAATCTTCTCAACCTTCTAATTAAAAAAATATATTAGAAGCGCTAAGGCAGAGTGATTTAACGAGTTTGAGTCCAGTTTAAGAGAAAGCGCATGTATGAAAACGAACTAGAGCAACTAAAAGAACAGGAAGGGCACTGGGTTGCCGTGAGTGATTTGATGGCGGGATTAATGATGATCTTTATGCTCATTTCCGTTGTCTTTATGGTTGACGTAGAAACTGAACGTAATCGTATACAAGACGTCGCAATTTTATACGATCACTTGCGCCAAGAATTGTATAATGATTTACAAGAGGAATTTGCTGATGACTTACCAACGTGGGGTGCAGAAATTGATAAAGATTTATCTTTTCGGTTTAACGATAGCGAAACTTTATTTGATAACGGCAAGTCAGAATTAAAACAGCAATTCAAAACTATATTGGCTGACTTTTTTCCACGTTATATCCGCATCATTACCCAAGACGCCTACCACGATGACATATTAGAGATTCGTATCGAAGGTCATACCTCAAGCTTATGGCTCGGTGCTTATGATGATGATGATGCCTATATTCGTAATATGGGTTTATCCCAAGCGCGCACCCGTTCTACTTTGGGTTTTGTAATTGGTTTAGATGAGGTAAAACACAATAAAGACTGGCTAAAACAATACCTAACGGCTAACGGATTGTCATCAGCGAAAGTAATACGAAATGAACAGGGTATTGAAGAACCTGAGCGTTCTCGACGAGTCGAATTCAAAGTACGCACCGATGCTGATAGCCGCATCGCCACCATATTAGATCAAGTACTTTAACGTCAGCTGCTTTAGGTAAGGAAGATATGTAATGCAGATAAAAGACTTTGACGACTTCGAGCCGTTTAAAAGATTACGAAAAAATATGGGCGCAGAAATTCTTGGTAGCTTCGAACTTTTTGATCCTGAAAAACAAATCACCTTTAGCGAGCGCGAGTTATTAGAATTGGGGTGTTTTGATGTGCCCAGTAATCGATTACGAATATTAAAAGATAAGACATTTGCGTTCAAAAATACTCGTTTATGGATAAGCTGGGCTGAACATGAAGATTATCATTTGGCAGGCTGTGATTTGGTACAAAAGCGTCGTCATAAAAAAGCTGATTTTATTGCAGGTTTGCATCAGCCAACTGATCAAATGGTCTGTTTAGATTGCTTACAATTATTGAAATTCGATGGCTTAGATGCGCGCCGTAGCCGACGCCTAGATTTGGCTGAAACAGTGCAAAAAGAATTTAAACTCACCGAATTTAAAAAAGCTTACCCGTTTTATCCTTTGGTTTGACTGTTTAGATTTAGTCTTAATGTTATTGTCAGAGCAAGCGATCAGTTACACATTTTATTTACCAGTAATCAATCGCATCGATCTTTTTGATCCTAACTGTTAGGGGCGTATTGGTACGCAATAGTGAACATCATAATAAAAGAAAAGAGCATCGAGATAGTATAAAATAAAGCAAGTTTTTTATCTTTGTTGCGCGCCAAACGCTTGGTTGCTTCTATATTAACAAGAGAGGCATGACGTTTGAGGTCGGGGAATACAATAATTCCTGCATATGCAACCATTCTTGCTCCAATGCCTTTATCCCAAACCGGAGGCTCTATACCTTCTTTCGCCATTTCTCGTTCGATATGCTTAACGCTAATACGGCCAAACAAAAACATAGCGATGGCCCATATAAGGAATGCAAAACCTCCAGTTATAAAAATAATATCTTTAGCAGTAATTTCATTCATATTAGTTAAACCAGCTTGCAGTAGAACTTTTATCATATAAGTATTCTGAGAAACCTCGCCCAAACGAATCACCACTCTTGGCTGCCACAATGCCAATCGCTATGGCAGCACCGATAATAATGACCCAGCCAAGAGGTGTGGCTAAAAGAGCGATACCTAATCCTGCTTCTATAGCGGCAGTACCTGCAGCTATACCAAAGATAGCGCTAGTCGCAAAGCTAGTTGTTTCAACTGCCGCACGCTTTTGCCAATTCTTCCCTGACAAGTAATCAACCTGTACATTACCCGCGCGTATACCTGCATCGAGAACAATTAAACTTTTTCCTAGAAAATTAGCCCCGGTTTCAAAAGAACGTAGGTTCTGGAATGCGGAAGCCGTGGTGAACTGAATAGGTTTTATCGTTCTACTGCTTTTTGCTTTATCGATACCACGTTGAGCATTCGTGTAAACGGTACCTTTCTTGTTTTTAACACGATTCACGTATTTATTGATTTCAGCCTGAAATTTGCTATTAAAATCTTTAGTGAGTGTTCGTACATTCTCTTCTAAAACCATCATTTTGTGTTTAGGGAGTTTTGTTTGAGCTCCCTCTCTTACCTTTTCTAACGCTTCTCTAACCTTATTAGCGGCTTTAGCAAAGTTGCTTAATCGAGTATCGAGAGCTGTTGAGGCTGCACCGATTGCCCCAATGCTTTCTTTGTGAGCCATGGGTGCTAGTTCTGCTTGATAAAAATCAGCGATGGCCTGTAGTTGATCACTGCCAAACATATCGTCCATCACCGCTATGTTGCGCTTCGATTGCTGAGATAAAGACTGCATTCTTTAAATGTACAAACTAAATCTGGCCTTGCTTGCTTCCAATCAATGCTGTTGTCGTTGCTGCTGTTATTACTATGGGTGCGCATAATAAAAGGCGTGCCCGCAGAGATGAAAGTCCCCTTAATATGTGAGTTATCTCTTTAAAAGTTGGCAAGTGCTAGTGGGTCGTTGCTATCGACGGGGAAGGCATTGCTTTTGCTATAACACAGCGCTATATTTTGTGACATGGTTTATTCTTTTAAAAACCAATCCTTTTGAAGTCGCTTTATTCTGTATTGCGCTTCCGCTACTAAATTCTTAATGGCGCTATATTATCACTTAAAATAATGATGCCTATCTAAAGGGTCTCAAATTTGAGTTTTCTAATGATACATGCTGATGGTCGTCATTTATTGCGCCAACTATCACAATAAAATTCATCAACCTTTAAAAAGTATTCTCGTGTTATTCGTTAAGATAATTAACGAATGCGAATTATTAGAATTAGAGGGTTTCAATGTGCCCAGTAACCGATTATGAATATTAAAAGATAAGACCTTTGGATTTAAGGATACCCGTCTATAGCTAAGTTGGCCCGAGTTTGAAAGTTTTCATCTTGGACTTGGTACAAAATCGTAGTCATAAAAAAGCTAATTTTATTGTGGGTTTGAATAAGTCAACGGATGAATTTGTCTGTTTAGATTGCTTAAAATTCGATGGTTTAGATGCGCGCCGTAGCCAACGCCTAGACTTAGCAGAAACAGTGCAGAAAGAATTTAAACTCACCGAGTTTCAAAAATACTACCCGTTTTATCCTTTGGTTTGATTATTTATAATTCAGTTTTATTATTACTGCCAGAGTAAATCATCAGGTAGTAAGTGAATTCATTGCTAATTATCAGGGAGAAAAGAAGGCAGAGAAAACTGCTAATACAATAAAAAATAATATTGATGCAGTTATAAGTAACACAGCAAGTTTTTTATCTTTCTTTCGACTAAAACGCTTGGTAGCCTCTATATTAACGAGAGAGACGTGACGTTCGAGGTTAGGGAAAGCAATGATTCCTGCATACGCGATCATCCTCATACCAATACCCTTATCCCAGGCAGGAGATTCTATTCCTTCCATTTCCATTTCACGCTCAATATGTTTGACGCTGATACGACCAAATAAAAACGTAGCAATACCCCAGATAAAAAAGGAAGAAATTCCGATTATAGCTATCCAGTCTTCTGAATTAAGATTTTTTAGTATTTCTAAAGTAAATTTTTCTGACATATATTAAAGCCCGTTTAACCAAGTTCCTAAATCATAACTTTTATTTGCAGCTAGCTGTCCAATTCCATCACCCGCCTTAGCTGCTAGAATCCCAACAGTAATCGAAGCTCCTATAATAAATACCCAACCAACAGGCGTAGCTAACATAGCAATACCTAACCCGACTTCTACAATTGCTGTCCCCGTAGCTAAACCAGCAGCAGTACTAAAGCCAAATCCTGTCGCCTCAACTGCCGCACGCTTTTGCCAATTCTTCCCTGACAAGTAATCAACATGCACATCACCCGCGCGTATACCTGCATCGAGAACAATTAAACTTTTTCCTAGAAAATTAGCCCCGGTTTCAAAAGAACGTAGGTTCTGGAATGCGGAAGCCGTGGTGAACTGGATAGGCTTTATCGTTCTGCCGCTTTTTGCTTTATCGATACCACGTTGAGCATTCGTGTACACGGTACCTTTTTTATTTTTAACACGATTCACGTATTTATTGATCTCAGCTTGAAATTTGCTATTAAAATCTTTAGTGAGTGTTCGTACGTTATCTTCTAAAACCACCATCTTGTGTCGAGGGGGCTTTGCTTGCGCTCCCTCTCTTACTTTCTCTAATGCTTCTTTAACTCTATCGGCTGCCTTAGAAAAGTTGCTTAATCGAGTATCAAGGGCTGTTGAGGCTGCACCGATTGCCCCAATGCTTTCTCTGTTAGCCATGGGTGCTAGTTCTGCTTGATAGAAATCAGCGATGGCCTGTAGCTGATCACTGCCCAGCATATCATCCATCATGGCGATTTTTCGCTTCGACTGCTGTGATAAAGACTGAATTTTTTTAAATGTACAAACTAAGTCTGGCCTTGCTTGCATCCAGTCACTGTTGTTG
>JBNMOT010000125.1:0-10025 GCA_051275515.1 Oleispira sp.
TTTAGCTGCTTTTGCGTCTGCAGCTTTTGCGTCTGCAGCTTTTTTGCTCGCAACTTTTTTATCGGCTAGATATTTTTTCCAATTCTCATTTTTAAGTCGTTTTTGTTCATCGAGCTTTCGCTGTTTAATCTGCTTACTTTCAATTTGAATAACCTTAGCCTGAATATTTTTCGGCGTCGGCTCAGCTAATTGCCGCTTTTCTTTTGGCCATTCGATTGCAAAAAGCATAATCACGACGATGTGCAAGATAATCGCAATCACGATCGCTAAACCATAGCGTTGCGGATCGAGTATTTTTTTCAACCCAGTATTGCCCAGCATTATTACAAGCCTGCTTGTGGGTCAGGTGCTTCCGTGATTAAACCCACAGAACTTGCCCCTGAAGCTTGCAAGCTTCCCATTAGTGCGACCACAACACCATAAGGAACGGCCTCATCACCTCGGACCAATACATCGGTTTTGGGCTGGCTTTTTAGCAAGCTTGTCACGTATTTCTGAATATCCGAAAGCGCCATCGCTTTAGGGTCATCACTGCCCCGTTCAAGGTAATACAATCCTTTCGCTGACACTGAAACAATTAGCTGATTTTCATCGGGTTCTACCGTTACCGGACTGGCGCTTACGTTGGGGAGATCGACATCAACCCCTTGATTTAACATGGGCGCAGTTACCATAAAAATAATAAGTAACACGAGCATGACATCGATGTAAGGCACAACATTGATCTCTGCCATTGGCTTGCGCTTAGTGCCTCCAGGAAGTGCGAGTGGCGATACCCCAGGCATTATTCTTCACCTTTCTTTGGCTGTTTCATACGGTGTGTTTGGCGATACAGGATAGAAGAAAACTCTTCACCAAATGTTTGCATACCCGTCACTAACTGCTCTACTTTTGTGGTAAAACGGTTGTAAAAAATAACCGCAGGAATCGCCGCTAACAAACCCATTGCGGTTGCAACCAATGCCTCAGAGATACCCGGCGCGACTGACGCAATCGTCGCTTGCTTCATAATGGCCAAACCTTGGAACGAATGCATAATGCCCCAAACCGTGCCAAACAAACCAATGTACGGACTGGTTGATCCCACGGTTGCTAAAAACGATAAGTGGTGCTCAAGCACCTCTGTTTCTCGACTAATTGTAATGCGCATAGCACGCTGGGTACTTTCCATTATGGTATCGGGTTCATCAGGTATTTGCTGGCGAATTTTACCAAACTCTTTTAAACCACTAATGAATACATTTTCCACCCCGACGGGCTCAGAATTATGCTGACATTCTGTATACAGTAGGCTCAAATCAATGCCCGACCAAAAACGCTCTTCAAAAGCATCCAGCTGTTTACGCGTCGTGGCCAGTAAACGCCAACGCTGAACAATAATCACCCAAGAGGCAACAGACGCTAAAACTAACAGCAACATCACCAATTGCACAACAAAGCTGGCGTTAATAATTAACGAAATAATCGACATGGATTGCTCTACGGATACCTGCTCCATGAAATTTTCCTTACACTGTATTGACGGATTATGTGTACGAGTTAAACATTGTTCAAAGTTTAACATCGCTTTATGTTTTTATTCTTTTCTTTATTCGTTCTGACTTGTAGGTTCTGGCAAACCAAAATGACGATAAGCCAATTTTGTTGCGATGCGACCTCTTGGAGTGCGCATCATATAACCTTGCTGAATCAAATACGGTTCTAACACATCTTCAATAGTATCGCGTTCTTCACTGATCGCCGCGGCTAAGCTATCCACCCCGACAGGTCCACCATCAAATTTTTCGAGCAATGCTAACAGTAAACGACGGTCCATATGATCAAAACCCTGACTGTCTACTTTCAGCATATTTAACGCAGCATCGGCACATGCCTTAGTTATAATACCGTCACTTTTTACCTGCGCGTAATCACGGACTCGACGCAATAATCTATTCGCTATGCGAGGTGTTCCTCGCGAACGACGCGCAATTTCCTCAGCCCCTTCTGGCTCAGATTCCAACCCCATTAACCGCGCTGAGCGTGAAACAATGTGCGATAAATCAGCGACATTATAAAACTCTAATCGCTGAACAATACCAAAGCGGTCACGAAGTGGCGACGTTAATAATCCAGCACGGGTCGTAGCACCGACCAAGGTGAATGCGGGCAGTTCTAGTTTGATCGAACGAGCGGCGGGTCCTTCTCCCACCATAATATCCAGCTGATAATCTTCCATCGCCGGGTACAATATTTCTTCGATAGCGGGGTTTAGACGATGAATTTCATCAATAAACAGTACATCACCTTCTTCAAGGTTGGTCAGCATCGCGGCTAAATCACCGGCTTTTTCCAATACGGGGCCTGAGGTACTTTTGATATTCGCCCCCATTTCATGAGCGATAATATTCGCTAGGGTGGTTTTGCCCAACCCGGGTGGACCAAAGACCAAAGTATGATCTAAAGCTTCTTCGCGCCCGCGTGCCGCTCCAATGAAAATCTCCATTTGCTCACGGACCGCTGGCTGACCTCGATAATCCGCTAAAGTATCCGGACGAATCGCTCTATCTTGCCTATCATCACGCTTAGGCGATAGATCATGATCCATCGGCGTTGCACTTACAAAACGATCACTTTCGATCATATAAACTGTTGTTCCTGTTGTTTACATCATGCCTTTTAAAGCACGACGAATCATTTCTTCCGAACTATCAATTTCTGCCGGCATTTTACTTAACATTTTCGCCGCTTCTTGTGGTTTATAACCCAATGAGATTAAGGCCGCTTCAGCTTCTGACAATAAGTGATTGCGACTGGAAGCATCCGACTGCTCGACCGCAGCCCATAATGGCGCTTGAGTGTGCCACTCTTTTAAACGATCTTGCATTTCTACAATCAAACGCTCTGCGGTTTTTTTACCGACGCCAGGCAACTTTGTTAATGCCGTCACTTCATGATGTTGAATGCAGCGGGCAAACGTATCAGCGTCCATACTGGACAATATTCCCAACGCTAATTTTGGACCTACGCCACTCACTTTAATTAAAGTACGAAACATAGTGCGTTGCATTTTATCGCTAAAACCATACAACAACTGCGCATCTTCTCGAACCACTAAATGGGTCAGCAAGGTAATTTTACTGCCCACGGGTCCGATATCTAAAAAACTCGATAAGGGTGCCTGAACTTCATAACCCACACCGTTTACATCGATCAGTAAATCTGGGGCTTGTTTTTCAATCAACACACCACTTAAACGTCCGATCATTGTCGCTTGTTCTCACACTATTTTAAAAACGCTAGACTAACAGCTTACCTTATCGCATGCGACCTCGGCTGAACTTACTCAGCCCTATATTAGCCACTAAACCGGCATTGGTATGTGCGTGCGTGATTGCAATAGCCAAAGCATCAGCAGCGTCTTCTTGCGGTTTACCCGGTAGTTTTAATAACAGTTGCACCATGTGCTGAACTTGCGTCTTATCCGCACTGCCTTTACCGGTGACGGCTTGTTTAACGCTGCGCGCTGCATATTCAGAAACGGGCAAATTATGCTGAACCGCCGCCACAATCGCGACGCCTCTCGCCTGCCCTAGTTTCAATGCAGAATCGGCGTTTTTACCCATGAAAACCTGTTCAATAGCAAACTGCTGTGGACAATAGGTCTCGATAATTTCATTCACTCCCGAAAAAACCTGCCCTAAACGTTGAGGCAGTTCTTTTTCTGTGATGCGAATACAGCCACTGGCGATGTATTCTATTCTCTGTCCAACAACATTAATAACGCCATATCCCGTAATACGAGAACCCGGGTCAATGCCTAAAATAATGGCCATATTGTTCATCTAACTCATAGTTCATAACTCATAGTCACACACTAAAATGATGCCAACCCGTTCAATAAGGCCAGCGTCCAAGGGCCTGCCCTTGCTTATTAATAAGTGTGAAAGATTTAATCGATTTAGGGATTTTCACCATAATACACGGCGATGTAATCATCTGCGCCTGCATGCGGCCGGCCATAGGCTGTTGAGTTGTGCGCATCACCTGCCAGTGGTCTTGCTCTAACAACCAATTATTCAATTCAATACCATAACCAGCACTGGGCTTTTGCCCAAGACTTACAATAAAAATATTCTCTTTTAACCAATTCACTTCTGCTGTTTCAAAATATTGACGAGCTTGCACTGGCAATTCTAGCCATTCGTATTCCTGCTCTAGCCAAATATAACTTTCCGCCTGAGTAATAAAACACTGCTGGCTTTGAATCCCGACTGGTACGTTATAAACGACGTGGGCTGGCTGAGACCCGCAAGCCAATAATATCATCGAGGTCATTAATAACCACAGCACTCGGCTGTACTTTTTGGCTGAGTTAATATTAATTACGTTCATTTTTATCCGCGTCAATTTATTAAGTTTGTACAACGCCTAATCAATCAATGACTTGTTGCAGCGCTTTTAGTGTTTGTGACTGTTCTTGTAATCGATAGATTACGCTTGGCGATGAGATCGAAGATTCAGCAGCCGAACTGCTAATACCCGTATTGACATATTTTACACTCATATTGATGTCTAAATCCGGCTGTTCTTCACTAATAGTGACGATGATTGGACGATCGACTGTTGGGTATTGACCACACGACTCTCCCGCATCACATATAATAAAATCCAAATCGAGATCCGATCCTGTCGAGACGGTATAGTTGCCTTTTTTCAAACCTAATACTTCATAGGTGTAAAGTCCTTGATCTGCAATCAGCGCTGCACTGCCCCCTACGCTTACAAAAACGCCTTCTTCATTTGATTCTGCATCATCGTCAATAATAACAACGTACTGCACGCCGGCATTGGCTGATAATTCTGGATTACCCACCTGTAATTGCACTGAAATCACAATATCAGCAACGGTTTCTAGAGAGGAACTCACCAACAATTCAGCCTGATAAGAACCTTCTAATAAATCACCGCGGTCGACCGTCGCTTGATAATCCCCTAAGCCAGAGTCTTTATTTAACTGCAACCAAAGCCCAGCTGAATTATTATTAGCCCCAGAAATCGCTACGCTGATATCACCTAAGTTTTCGTTATTAGAAGACGTTAATACAAACTCAAGAGTCGTCTGACTGACGTTGAAAAATAAATTGTTATTCGAACTGAGTATTTGTGCAGTGGAATTTTCAATGACTTTCAATACCGCTTTATGCGCATCAATCAAACCAATACCAAAGATATCATCACGTCCTGGCGCACCCAGATCTTGAGTGAGATCACCGGCATTTAAGTATCCTAGAAACTCATTATGAGTCAGAGTGGATTTAATCGACTTCATTAACGCCGCCACCCCGGCAACATGGGGCGCCGCCATGGACGTTCCTTGCAGAGAACCGTAAGTAAACACGGTGGTATTAGTGCTATCATCACCCAAAGTACTTAAAACGCCGCGATCGACAGCAGAGTCACCCCCGGGTGACGCGACATCAATAGTCGATCCAAAGTTAGAATAGCTGGCTTGCTCTAGATTTCGGTTAATCGCGGAGACCGAAATAACGTTATTGTAAGCCGCCGGATAAAAAGGTCGCGACGAGGATTCATTCCCTGCTGCCGCAATAACGATAATGCCTTTTGCAGTTACAGCATCGTATACCGCTTGCTCAATATTTGAAAAGCCTTCGCCCCCTAAACTTAAATTAATAATATCGGCCGCTTTACTTGCCTTATTAATATTCTCACAAACGCTATTATCTATTCTTGTTATTTGTGCGGCATAACAAACCCCGGCAAGAACATCATTGCTGAACCCACCATTGGTGCCTAAGACTCGAACGGGCATAATCATCACATTGGCAGCAACGCCCACTCCGCCCTCACTGTTTGCCGCTGAAGCCGCAATAGTGCCGGCAACATGGGTGCCGTGAAAACTACTGCGTTGACCATTAACTAGCCGATCACCTGGATCATTGGCATCATTATCATTGTCAACAAAGTCATAACCTTCCATTAAATTGCTCGATAAATCTGGATGCGCAGTTAAGACTCCGGTATCGATAACAGCAACCGTAATGCCATCATTACCCCGACTGTCCATCGCTTCCCAAGCCTTCTCGACATTAATAGTATCGTAATGCCATTGCCCTGAATAAAGAGGGTCGTTGATAGAATCCAAACTGGCGAAACGCTTCCAATTTGGCTCGGCATAAAGAATGTCTGGATGGGCAGCCAGCATTTCAATTGTTTGCCACATTTGCCAGTGTTCCTGCTCCTCTTCTGTCAATGCACTCGCCATTGCAAGTGTCGAAACCTGCATGTTTTGAGCGGCCAAAAAAGCCTGAGCGTCATCAATAGAGAGCGTTTTTATTCTGCCTAGATCCATAGTAGTACTCAACCCTTGCGCCTGATATTCACGCTCTGGCTTTAGTAATATATTAATCTCGCCCGGCGCATAATCTGTTGCGGTGGCCTCTACTGGCGCATCAATAACTAAAGAATAAATACCATGACTTTGCAGCTCTCGCCCTGAAGATTGCGTCGTAGAACTAGGATTGATGGCGATCAGTTTAATAAAATAATTGTCATCTGAAGGAATAACAACAGAGGAAAAAAAACGGCCGCTGGACGGGCTGGTGACTACAGAAGTGAAAAGTATTGGCCCATCAGTGGGATCTGCACGGTAGAGCTCTAACTGAACTTGTTCATACCCCACTAGATTCCCTTCATCGGCGACTTGCAAAGACAGTCGCTGATCTTTTTGCAACTGGACTTGATAAAAATCTTCAACATCGTTTCTATCCACAACCCCAGAGAGTATGGTGGTGGCAGAAATAACTTGAGCATGTTCAAAACTATTATTATCAGCGCTTGGTTCATCAGGATCACGGGTATCGACATCGACTAAGTTATCAAAAGCCGCGGTAATCGTTCCACTAATACTGCCCGCTCCAATAACGATCTCTGTTTCGACTGTATTTTCATCACCTTGCAACGTCTGATAGATCAGCCTTACTTGGTAGGCCCCGGGCTCGGAAAAGGTATGTTCAATACTTTCTCCTTGCTCAGTATCAGCATTACTAAAAGACTCATCACTGAATTGCCATTGATAAGAAGCAATATTTTCATTGCCGACGGCTTTAAAGACCCAACGTGCTGGCGCTATGTTTTCTCTCTCTGCAAAGGCAATACTGATATCATCAGAGGACGTATTTGAACTACTGCATGCAGCCGATGATAAACAAAATGAAAATAACAATAATAAAACGAGCTGTTTCATAGCCACCTACTAATATATAAGTAATAAACGAGTAACATTTAAGCAATTGATTAATAAAAACGGGGTAGTTTAGCTTTCTTTGACTGAGGTTTCTAATACTGATTAATCGCCTCGTCGTGACTGTTGCTGATAACGGCTTAACGCTTGAGCGAGGTTTATACTGGCCAAGCTATAATAATGCATGAACACTTCCCTCTCCCTTTGACAATTAATGCCTAAACGAGCATATTCCAGAGCACGCTCAAAATGTAAGATAGCCGACTTGTAATCTTTCTGATGGTAAAAATCACTGCCCAAACACGTGCAATGCTCCCAATCATTTAACATTTGCAAAGCCCTCTTATTAGCATGGGATTTGCCTCTTAAAAAAAATAGAAATCTAAACATGACGTTACTCGAATCAAATGATAATGATTATCATTTGAACATCTGGTCGCTATTATTTCAAATGTTATTCCGCTTATTTTACGCCTGAATCTAGAATTCAAGAGTTGCATAAACCTTGATCGAGCATTATTGACAGGCCAGAGTGTAAAATAAAGAATTTCAGAATACATACCGCCAACAAATCCTAGGCTTACTTGACTGAGCTCAAAAAACCATCTTGACAATAAATAGACAGCCCAAAACAGAAAGAGTTCGATCATACTTACTAAAATATTACCTATCAGTCACGGCATAGAAATACTGGATGAAGTGGCGATGCTTAATCTTGATTACTGAAAAAAATTAACAATGCATCAGGACATGCCATGAGTGATTGGGGGATAAAAAAATCTAGCAGCCTGTCATTAATTTTTCGCGAAAGCGATATTAATAATACCAGCGCTTCTATTTAAGATTGCACGGGTATCGCATAATATGAGGCCAAAGAAAAGAGCCGCAATAAAGTCATTACGGCCACCGACAACCCTAACGGTTAATCAGTACTGCGTGTGGTAGTAAAGACTAACTTTTCATCACTAACATCTGCGTTAATGTGATCACCCGGCATAAACTCACCGGATAAAATGGCTTGCGCAAGTGGGTTTTCAATCCATTGTTGAATAGCCCGCTTTAACGGTCTCGCACCAAATACAGGATCGTAACCCAAGTCTACCAGCTTAGTTTTCGCAACATCGGTTAAAGAAAGCGTCAAATCACGTTCTTCCAATCGCTTGGACAACGATTGCAATTGAATCTCTGCAATACCTCTAATCTGTTCTTTCAGTAATGGATGAAAAACAACTGACTCATCAATACGGTTAATGAATTCTGGTCTAAAGTGCGAACCCACAATTTCCATAACCGCAGCGCGCATGCCTTCATAGTTTTGCTCTATATTTTCACTATCAGCCCCCAGTGCCATAGTTTGTATCTCGTCAGACCCTAAGTTTGAAGTCATCACCAATACGGTATTTTTAAAATCTACTCGACGGCCTTGGCCATCGGTTAACTGCCCGTCATCCAACACTTGCAACAAAATATTAAAGACATCAGGGTGCGCTTTTTCCACCTCATCCAACAAGATCACAGAGTAAGGCTTGCGACGCACCGCTTCTGTTAAATGACCGCCTTCTTCATAGCCAACATACCCTGGAGGCGCACCAATTAAACGAGCAACCGAATGCTTCTCCATATATTCCGACATATCAATACGAATCATTGAGTCATCGCTATCAAATAAGAAGGTCGCTAATGCTTTGCATAATTCAGTCTTGCCCACCCCGGTTGGGCCTAAAAACAAAAAGGAACCATTGGGACGACTAGGATCACTTAACCCCGCTCGAGAGCGCCTGACCGCATTTGAAACCGCGGTAATCGCTTGGTCTTGACCCACAACCTGACGATGCAATTCATCTTCCATGCGCAATAATTTCTCACGCTCACCTTCAAGCATCTTGTTAACAGGGACACCCGTCCAACGCGATACCACCTCTGCAATTTCTTCTTCGGTTACTTTATTACGCAACAGTTGAAATTCTTGCATGCCTTGAGCTTCTGCTTCGTCGGCCGAAGTTAATTTTTTCTTTAATTCAGGAATAACGCCGTATTGAAGTTCTGACATTTTTTGCAAATCACCACCGCGGCGCGCGGCTTCTAAATCGGCTTTTGCGGCTTCTAACTTTTCTTTAATGTCAGAGGCGCCTTCTAATAAAGCTTTTTCATGCTTCCAAATTTCTTCTAGCTCTAAATACGCACGGCCTGCTTTATTAATTTCTTTATTTAAATCACTGAGGCGCTGTTGCGCTGCATCGTCAGTTTCTTTTCGCAACGCTTCACGCTCAATTTTTAACTGAACTAAACGACGCTCCAACTTATCCATTTCATGAGGCTTAGAATCGATTTCCATACGAATCATTGAAGCGGCTTCGTCAATCAAGTCGATCGCTTTATCGGGTAACTGTCGGTCAGGAATGTAACGGCTAGACAGTTTCGCAGCGGCAATAATAGCACTGTCAGTAATCTGTACACCATGGTGCACTTCATAGCGCTCTTTTAAACCACGCAAAATGGCAACGGTATCTTCCTCGTTCGGCTCTTCAACCAAAATCTTTTGAAAGCGACGCTCAAGCGCGGCGTCTTTTTCAATGAACTCCCGGTATTCATCCAAGGTTGTTGCACCCACACAGTGCAACTCACCACGGGCTAATGCTGGCTTCAACATATTACCCGCATCCATGGCGCCATCACCTTTACC
Organism: Oleispira sp.; assembly: GCA_051275515.1. Classification (GTDB taxonomy): domain Bacteria; phylum Pseudomonadota; class Gammaproteobacteria; order Pseudomonadales; family Oceanobacteraceae; genus Oleispira. The sequence continues at coordinate 9,927 of JBNMOT010000125.1, forward strand.
GGCGCCGACCATGGTATGCAATTCATCAACAAACAGAATGATCTGCCCTTCTGCCTTAGCAACATCTTTTAATACAGACTTTAATCGCTCTTCAAATTC
>JBNMOT010000126.1:0-9987 GCA_051275515.1 Oleispira sp.
CGCGAAATTCAGTGGTGCTGCGAAACCAATATTATTTTTAAAGCACTCTCTTGTGATACGGTTCCTCACTTTACAACCCTTGCTGCTTTCGTAAGTAGTAACGCACAAGAAATTGAAATTCTATTCGAACAAATACTTTTGATCTGCCAAGAGCAAGGTCTGCTAGGTAATGAACTGTTTGCCATTGATGGTTGTAAAATGTCATCGAACTCTGCAAAAGAGTGGTCAGGTACATTAAAAGAGTTAGAAGAAAAACGCGCGAAGATTAAGCGCTTAATTGGTCACCATGTCAGTGAACATAAGAAAATCGATGGCAGTGATACGCTAGATGAACAGCGTAAGTTAAGGGCAGAGCAAGCAATTGAAACTTTAAATAAAGCGCACGACAAGATTGATAATTTCCTAAAGATGCAACCCCAAGGATGGGGCAAGGAAAAAGACCAAAAGAAGTAAAGAGTAACGTCACAGATAATCAGTCTGGAAAAATGACGACGAGTAAAGGAACGATACAAGGTTACAACGGTGTCGCGACTGTGGATAAAAAACATCAAATAGTTATTGATGCACAAGCTTTCGGAGAAGGCCAAGAACACCACACTTTAAAGCCTGTTTTGGACAAAGTGAAAGGTAGGTATGAGCGTTTAGGTATTAGTGAAAACATATTTTCAGAAGGGGTGATCGTTACGGCAGATACAGGTTTTGCGAATGAAGCGAACATGAAATACCTGCACGAAGATAATATTAATGCTTACATTCCAGATAATAAATTTCGAAGTCGAGATCCGAAATTTATTAATCAAAAAGAAAAGTATGGCAAGCGCCACCCAAAACCAAAGAAGGATAGAGCTGTTCAAGTTATCCCCGCAAGCGAGTTTAAATTTGATCCGATTGATCTAACGTGTATTTGTCCAGCAGGAGAAAAGATTAGTCATATTGGAAATAGAATTGATCAGGCTGGAGTCTCGAAAGCATTTTTCAATGGACGCTTATTACAATGTAGACATTGTGAATTAAAGACCAAGTGTATGCAAAATCCGGATTCAGCTAATCATAGAAAAGGAAGTGGGCGACAAGTTTCATTTGCACTCGACCAGAAACGTAAGCCTACTTTTACTGACTGGATGAAGCATCGGGTTGATAGTAAATATGGAAAGCAGATATACAGCCATCGAATGTCGGTAGTAGAACCCGTATTTGCCAATATTGGTACGAACAAGAGACTGAACCGCTTTAGCTTGCGTGGAAAAAAGAAAGTTGAAGCGCAGTGGCAACTATATTGTATGGTTCATAATATCGAGAAATTAGCGAACTACGGGCAATTAGCAGCCTAATAAGGCTGCATAGAATGAGTTGTAAGCGTTTTTATCACTTATGTGGTGATTTGAGTTGCAAGTTAGTAAGAATCTGGCAAATTGGTGCGTAAATAATATTAGAAAGAAGGCGTAAAGGATGACTGTCTTAAAACAGGGTTTTCCTACAGCCTCGTTAGGTGAATATAGTAGGGAATAATCGTGAGTGATTTTGAAGAGAGTGCTGAGTTTTTTGAGCTTCTTTACAATGATGTTCAGTTTTGTGATGGGCTTGGGAAAGTGATGCTAGCCGCAGGTAAACTTGAAAGAACTCTACGATCTTATCTTGGCTCTAAAGGTATTGAGCTAAAAAGTAAGAGGGCGACTTTAGGTATTTTGGTTGGGCTACTTAAAGAAAGCGGACTACTTTCAAGTAATGGGAAAATGCACTTCGACGATTTACTGTTAAAGCGTAATTACTTAGCCCATAGCTTATATGATCTTTTCTCTGGCAATATAGAGCAATCTATTTTACCTAGGGAAAATCTTGAAGAATCAGACGTAGAAGTTTTTGCCGATAGAGCACATGGATTTGCAGGTGATTTACAGCACTTTATTCGTCTTGTTGACTCGCGAGTAGATATTACCAGTGAAAAACATGAAGTCTTACTCTAGAGCGCTCACCTAACAAACAGTCTGCGGTGCTGGGACGGCTTTACTTCGCTCGTTCCTCGCTACGTTTCACCGCCCCACAACAAAAGCGTTAGGGTAACAAGAATGGATTCTGGTTAATGAATATAGAATTGATTAATTCGGAAGAAATGGATTCAATAATCCCTTTTCTTCAAATGTCTAACCCCAATATTGAAAAAGAAACTCTAAGGCTGAGAGTAAGTGAGATGATTGGGCAAGGGTATCAATGTGTAGGTGCCTTTGAAGAAAATAACCTGATCGCAATATGTGGGCTTTGGATTATAACCAAGTATTATATTGGTAAGCATATAGAACCAGATAACATGATCGTTTTACCTGAGTATAGGTCGAAAGGTTTAGGTAAAAAAATTATGCAGTGGGTCTACGAATATGGAGCCTCACAAGGGTGTGTAGCAAGCGAACTTAACTGTTATTTACCAAATACTAAAGGGCAATTGTTTTGGACTAATGAGGGCTATGAAGTAATTGCTTACCACTATCAAAAACCACTGTTACCCTAACAATACATTCGTGATCGTGCCTTCGGCACTGTGATCTGGGACGCTTTCAGCGCCCCACAATATTAGCGTTAAATGGCTCAAAGGATATTTCATGCGATTTAATCGAGATAATTTAAGAACTGATAATGAAAATTAAATTGTGAATACGTTAAAGGGCTAGTCTGGTATTTATCACACTATTCTCAGTAATGTGTCTATTATAAAACGCGTTATTGGTTGTGATTATTCTGCATCGAATACTGATGGCGAGCCACCAACTACGCACAGTGCAGGTCGGTGTTACCAGCTGTATTTAAAAAACGAATTTTGTAATGCTTTTGAAAACTTACAGTTTGAGTTCGTTGTTACTGATTCAGATGATTGTGCGGTTCATACAGAATATTTAGAACTCGTAAGTTATATCGAAAATATTGGAGAGCTTCAGCTTCTGAACAATCAACTACCAAAAACCGTTTAACAAACTTGTCAACGAGAGCAGGTTTTAGCCACGTATTCTGTGTTGCCGCTGCGCGTCAGTATCACACAAAATATTTCAGAAAAATCAGCCTGTTACAAGGGCGTTATGAAAAAAAGAGGGATCTAATGAAAATAATTTTAACCGTACTGATTAGTGTTTTTACTTTAGGGTGCATGCCAAATAAAGCTTTACTAATTTCTCAAGCAGAACAAGGTTCACCAGAGGATTACTGTGCAGATCCTAGTTATCGTACATGCACGTTTTCTGGAACATATCGAGAATGCTTGTCGGAGGTAAGATCTTATGTGTCGCCATGCAGTCGGAAGTCTTTCCCTCAGGATAAAGCAAATTATTCGAAATCAGAGTTCATGACATACCATAGAAACTTCTCTTATTGTTTACTTGGGATGCATATTTCTGATAAAGCAGCGGAAGGGAAACTGGAAGCTAATCCAATGTGTGAAGAGCGTGGGTTTTATTCTATACATGAGAAAAAGAAATAGAATTCATAAAACAATTCTAATTAGTGGAAGTGTATTTGGCTGTGTAGGAGCTTTTTTAGGTTATATGGCAGGGTTTACATCTGAAGGTGCCTGTGGTGGGGTAAGTCATCTTATTATTGGAAGGCAAACCTACGCTGTTGGTATTTCTGTAAATATTTTAATTTTTACGATAAAAAATAAATGAGGGAATGAGCGTTGATAATGATCTTGAGAATTATCTTGAGAGTGACCTAAGGAAAGCCGCTATCGAAGCGGCTTTTTTCTGGAATTCTAGCGCTTTTTAAGGCTAGAGCCTCGATTATCCAAACGCGCCATAATATCGCGCATTTCTTGTGCTTCAGCAGACGCTTTCATTAGCTTCTTAGTTTCTCGTTCGGCCTTTTCTTCAGAGATAGCTTCTTTGATCGCGCGCTCTTTAGCAGCAGAATTGGTTCGGCCAGAAGAAATTTTTGGCTTAGCCAATATAGTAGTAACCGGGCCATGAGCGTTACGGGCTTTGGCTGCGGTTGTTTTCTTTGGGGCTGCTTTTTTAGGGGCGGCAACTTTTATCGGCTTTGGCTTGATTGTTTTAACACCCACAAGGCTAATGCCCTGGTGTTCATCCATCGCCTCGTCGAATAAATCCTTTAAATCTTCTCTGTCGAACGCAACAGCATATTCAGTAGCAGAGAAACTTTTGGCCCCAAAGTCTCGAATGTCTTTAAATAGACGAGCGGCAGTATGGTCTAATACGGCTGCTTCTTGGTATTGCTTCCAACGCTCTTCTACGCTGTCAACTGTGGTGCCGACATAGACTTCGTCGGTGACATCATTGGTAATGGTAAAAACGATCAAAATACTTCTCAAATCTTGGCTGGAAAAGGTTGAGCATTCTAATGGACCGGACGGAAAAGACCAGTTCCATTTTGTAATTTCTGACTATTTTTTCTTTGTTGGGGCTTTCTCTTTTACCTTAGATCGCGAGAGTGCTCTGTTTTCGTTAATTCTTCTAGGTAGGCGTCTAAAATTAGATTGCTGACAGCCCCTTTTCGAGTAACCGATGAATAGTGAGTATTGAAGCTTCTTGTATGCTCACCTATGGCTCTGAGTTTATCTTGTGCTACCCAGCGATCGGCGAAATGGGTCGGTAAAAAACCAATAAAGCGGCCGGTTAAAATTAAGAAAGAAATACCTTCTCGGTCGGTGCTGGTAGCCGTTGCTTTTAACGTGCTTTGTTGGCGTTTAATTTCAGCAGGCTGTGGATAGTTGGGCACGACAGCATCGTATTGGCTTAGCGCTTGGTCACTGGTGCTTGCTAGGTCCTGATTAAACAGTGGGTGAGTGTTACTGCAATATAAGAGGGATTTCTCTTTATACAGTGGCTGGTAGTTCAAGCCAGGTAGGGTACGTAAGTCTGGAATAACCCCTACATGCAGCTGTCCATCTAATAAGGCCGTCTCAATTTCATTGGGGGGGATCATTCTAATGTTAATGATCACATCCGGCGCTCGGTGTTTTAGGGTGCTTAATGCCTGTGTAATGCGCATCTGGGGAATGGTTACCATGTTGTCGGTAATGCCAATATTTAATTCCCCCTTGAGCTCTGTATTAATTGCGTTTATCTGAGACTTAAACGTTTCAAGGCTGGATAGTAGCTGCAAAGCCGATTGATACACTTGTACCCCATGCTCAGTGACTGTAAACCCAGATCGTCCTCGCAGGCACAGTTTCATGTTTAATAGGGATTCCAGCTCACTAATGGCGATACTAATCGCAGGGCGGCTGATGTTTAGCTCTACTTCTGCAGGGGCAAAGCCACCGGATTCCACCACGACTTTATAGATTCGTAGTAGGCGTATGTGCGCATCACCCAATTGGCGCGGCAGTATGTTCTTGTTTTTACTCATAATAAATGACAGGTAGCTTTTTAAATAAGGGGATTATTGTTATACAGGCCATTTGATAAGTAAATGGTTAACTTAACTTAATAAATATAGGATTTATTAAACTAAGACTAAGGTCAATAATCAGTTCATTGATTTAACTAATAGATTGTTTGATCTCTAGGAAAATGACATGAGCGATAACCAAAAATACGCAGGCTTAAGCCAAGAACAGATAGACAGCTACTGGATGCCATACACGGCAAACCGACAGTTTAAAAAAGACCCTAGAATCATTGTGGGTGCCGAAGGCCGTTACTATACAGATGCCCTAGGTCGTAAGATTTTTGATGGCCTTTCGGGTTTATGGACATGTGGTGCAGGTCATGGCCGCCCAGAAATTACGGAAGCGATTACCAAGCAAGCTAAAACATTAGATTACGCACCGGCGTTTCAGTTTGGTCACCCTAAAGCATTTGAATTATCGCATCGCATTACACAGCTAACTCCTAAAGGTTTAAACCGTGTGTTCTTTACCGGTTCAGGTTCTGACGCTGTGGAAACCGCATTAAAAATTGCTCGTGGTTACTGGCGTAAAAAAGGCCAAGCAGGGAAGACTCGTTTTATTGGCCGTTCCAAGGGTTATCACGGTGTGAACTTTGGGGGTATCTCGGTTGGTGGTATTGGTCCTAACCGTGCGCTCTTTGGGCAAGGTATTGAAGCGGCACATTTACCGCACACTTTGCTGCCTGAGAATTTATTCTCTAAAGGTATGCCAACAGAAGGTGCTTATTTGGCCGATGAGCTAGAAAGCTTGCTGGGTGTTTACGATGCATCAAATGTAGCGGCGGTTATTGTTGAGCCAATGTCAGGCTCGGCCGGTGTGATTCCACCCCCGATAGGTTATCTGAAGCGTTTGCGTGAGTTATGTACTAAGCACGATATTTTATTGATTTTTGATGAGGTGATCACTGCGTATGGTCGAATGGGGTCTAACACCGGGGCTGAAGAGTTTGATGTGATTCCAGACATTATGACGACCGCTAAACAGCTGACCAACGGTGTTGTACCTATGGGCGCAGTGATCGTGAAACAAGAAATTTACGATACGTATATGGAAACTGGGGGCCCTGATTACATGCTAGAGATGGCGCATGGCTACACCTATTCTGCACACCCTATTGCCTGTGCTGCGGGCCTTGCGACTTTAGATATTCTAGAGAAAGAGCAATTGCCTAAACATGTGAAAGCTATGTCGCCAGAATTTGAACAAAGACTGCACAGCTTAAAAGGCACTCAACATATTACCGATATTCGTAATTATGGTTTTGCGGGTGCAATGAGTGTCGCGGCGAAAGATGGCCAGCCTGCGCTACGTCCTTATGAAATCGCAATGAAGATGTGGGAGAAGGGTTTCTATGTGCGTTATGGCGGCGATACCATTCAATTAGGGTTGCCGTTTACCACTGAGACCCGTGAAATGGATAGCTTAATAAATGCGCTCGGTGAAACATTTAACGAAGTCGATTAATTATTTTACAGAATTTAAAATTAGTTTAAGGGTATAGATATGAGCATGAACATAGTTGGACATTTAATTAACGGTGAGATGGTAAGTGATACCGGCCGTACTCAAGATGTCTTTAACCCAGCAACGGGTAAAGTTGAAAAGCAAGTGGCTCTTGCCTCTAAGAAAACGACCGAGCAAGCCATCGCCGCAGCACAAGCAGCATATCCTGCGTGGCGCAATACGCCCCCCATCAAACGTGCGCGCATCATGTTTCGCTTTAAAGAATTACTAGAAGCTAACGCTGATAAAATTTGCAAAATGATCGGTGAAGAACACGGTAAAATTTCTCACGATGCTGCGGGTGAATTACAGCGCGGTATTGAAAACGTAGAGTTTGCATGTGGTGCACCATCGCTTTTAAAAGGCGAACACAGCCGTAACGTGGGCCCAGGTATTGATTCTTGGAGCGAGTTTCAAGCATTAGGTGTGGTTGCGGGTATTACTCCGTTCAACTTCCCCGCGATGGTACCTATGTGGATGTTTCCGCTGGCAATTGTTTGCGGCAATACCTTTATTCTTAAGCCATCTGAGCGTGATCCATCTTCAACGTTATTTATTGCCCAGCTTCTACAAGAAGCTGGTTTACCAGATGGCGTGATGAATGTGGTAAACGGCGATAAAGAATCCGTAGACGTACTGCTAACAGACGAGCGTGTAAAAGCGGTTAGCTTTGTAGGCTCAACGCCTATTGCTGAATATATTTATACAACGGCTAATGCTAATGGAAAGCGTTGCCAAGCATTAGGTGGTGCAAAAAATCACGCCATCGTTATGCCTGATGCAGATATCGATAATGCCGTTAACCAATTATTAGGTGCTGCTTTCGGCTCATCTGGCGAGCGTTGTATGGCATTGTCAGTTGCCGTTGCTGTTGGTGATGAAGCGGCTGATACATTGGTTGCGAAAATGAAAGACGCCATGAAAGGTTTAACCGTTGGTGCATACACCGATGCGTCTAACGATTTTGGCCCTGTAATCACTGCAGCACACAAAGCAAAAGTACAAGGCTATATTTCATCCGCTGAAAAAGATGGTGCAAGCATTGTTGTTGATGGTCGTGACCCTAAAGTTGAAGGCTATGAAGAAGGTTTCTTCGTTGGTGCTACTTTAATCGATCATGTGAAAGCGGATATGGAAAGTTATAACGAAGAAATTTTTGGGCCAGTGCTTCAAGTGGTGCGTGTTAAAACCATGGAAGAAGCGATGAAGCTAATCAACGATCACGAATACGGTAACGGTACGTGTATATTTACTCGTGATGGCGAAGCCGCACGTTATTTCTCTGACAACATTCAAGTGGGTATGGTTGGGATTAACGTTCCTTTACCTGTGCCTGTGGCTTACCATAGCTTTGGTGGTTGGAAGCGTTCATTGTTTGGTGATCTTCATGCATACGGCCCAGATGGCGTACGTTTTTACACTAAGCGTAAAACGATTACTCAGCGCTGGCCTTCAAGTGGTGTACGTGAAGGTATTAGCATGTCGTTCCCTAGCTAATGTTAAAAATATAAAATTGCTAAACATGTGAAGTAAATAAAAAACCGCAGTCTTTTAAGGCTGTGGTTTTTTATTTCGAGACTGAATCTTTCATTGGGCTATCACATAGGTAATAGATTGTTCGATACTCTAGGTTCTACCCATAAATAAAAAGCAAAGATAAATATCAATATCGGCTCTCGGTAGCTGATTAAGCCGAGCCCTCCTAGGAATCGGCGACTATTCGCTGTTATATAATAGTTAATTTTATAAGTAGGCAGTGCTCATGCCTATGAATTTAAAATTAAGGGAGCCCCTTGTTTAATACATAAGCGCTCTACCTTTTTCGGTTGATTAAGAAGTTCACGTTTTTTTAACGCTTCATAATAAGGGGCGTAAGCTGGTCGATCAATGTATTGGCCTTCGCCAGATTTGACAAGTAGCTTTCCTTCTTGCCAAGCAATCTTACCGTTGCATATAGTTGTTTCAGGAATGCCGTTAATTTCCATACCTTCAAATATACTGTGTTCAATATTTGATTGGTGAGTTCTAGCCGATAAAACTCTACTGGCATCAGGATTCCAAATAACTAAGTCGGCATCTGCTCCAGTGCGTATGCAACCTTTATTAGGATACATATTAAATATTTTTGCTGTGTTAGTAGAGGTTAATGCGACAAATTCATTTGGGGTGATTTTCCCTTGATTAACGCCTTTTTCCCATAGCACCATCATGCGTTCTTCAACACCGGCTGTGCCATTAGGGATTTGAGTGAAATCATCTTTTCCCATGGCTTTTTGTTCTGCACAAAATGCACAGTGATCCGTTGCTGTGGTTTGTATAGTACCGGCTTGAACGCCTTTCCATAAAGCGTCTTGGTGTTGTTTAGGTCTAAAAGGAGGACTCATAACATGGGCCGCTGCAGTCGCCCAATCTGTATTCTGGTAGACGCTATCATCCACCGTTAGATGTCCCGCTAATACCTCGCCAAAAACAGTTTGTCCGTGATCTTTCGCATAGCGAATGGCATCGACGGCTTCTTCGGTTGATACGTGTACTAAATAAATAGGGGCGCCAAGTGTGTTTGCAATACTGATAGCCCGGTTTGCTGCTTCGCCTTCGACAGAAGACGGACGTGACAATGGGTGTGCTTCTGGCCCTGTCATGCCTTGTTCAACTAATTTATTCTGTAAGTGATAAACAAGCTCGCCATTTTCGGCATGAACAGTAGGGATCGCGCCAAGCTCTAAACATTTAGTAAAGCTTGAAACAAGAATATCATCGGTTGCCATAATGGCATTTTTATAAGCCATGAAATGTTTAAAACTATTTACCCCATATTTGTTAACTAGGGTTTCCATTTCATTTGCGACACTGTCAGACCACCAAGTAATGGCGACATGAAATGTATAATTTGAGTGGGATTTTTCTGCCCAATCACGCCATTGGTGATAGGCTTCTAATAGTGACTGCTGTGGGCTGGGTATAACAAAATCTATGATGGTAGTAGTGCCACCGGCCAGTGCAGCTTTGGTGCCTGATGCAAAGTCATCTTTTGCCACGGTGCCCATAAAAGGTAATTGCATATGAGTATGTGGATCAATGCCACCAGGCAT